>NZ_LZLU01000073.1:0-34580 GCF_001673415.1 Mycobacterium sp. 1165196.3
CCGAGCTTGGCCAGCGACCGCGCCAGCGCCGAATCCTTCCCGCCGCGACCGGCACCCAGCGCGCCCAGCCCTGGCGCAGGGATCGAGGTGTGCACGCCGTCGGCGAACGACTGCGCGTAGGCCACCACGGCCAGCACCGGCAGACCCATCTTCAGCGCCAGGTCGCCGCGCGCCAGCAGGATGGTGCCACCGCCCTGCGCCTCGAGGAATCCCAGCCGGCGACGATCGTTGGGCCGGGAGAACTTCGAGTCGTGGATGCCGCGGCCGCGCATCATGGAAGTGTCGGCGGTGGCCGCCATGTCACCGAAGCCGATGATGGCTTCCAGCGTCAGGTCGTCGAATCCACCGGCGACCACCAGCTCGGCCTTGCCGAGCCGGATCTTGTCGACGCCCTCCTCGACCGACACCGCCGCGGTCGCGCAGGCGCCCACCGGGTGGATCATCGCGCCGTAGCTGCCTACGTAACTCTGAATGACGTGTGCGGCAACGACATTCGGCAGAACTTCTTGCAGGATGTCGTTTGGCTTGTTCCGGCCGAGCAGGTTGCCGTGATACATCGTCTGCATCGACGTCATGCCGCCCATGCCGGTGCCCTGCGTGCTGGCCACCAGGCCCGGGTGCACCCACCGCATCAGCTCGGCCGGGGTGAATCCCGAGGACAGGAACGCGTCGACGGTCGCGACGATGTTCCACAGCGCCACCCGGTCGGTGGAGCTGGCCATGTCCTGGCTGATGCCGAAGACGGTCGGGTCGAACCCGGTGGGAATCTGCGCGCCGACGGTTCGCGACAGCTTGGTCTTGCGCGGCACCCGAATCTCGGTGCCCGCCTTGCGGATCACCTGCCAGTCGCTGGAGTCGGGCACCGGCCGGATGATCGTGTGTTCGGGATCGAACTCGACGAACGCGCGCGCGTCGGCCTCCGAGGACACCACGAACGCGAAGTCCTTGTCCAGGAACACCGACACCAGCAGCGGCGAGGCGTGATCGGGGTCGATCGCGCCGTCGTCGACGAATTCCCGGATGCCGCAACGCTCCACGACGGCGTCGTGATAGCGCTCGACCAACTCGGACTCGTCGACCAGGTCACCGGATTGCGTGTCGTACCAACCGGGTTGGGGGTCGTCCTCCCACCGGATCAGGCCGGTGGTCCAGGCCAGCTCCAGGACGCCGGCCGCCGACAGCTCGTTGTCGACCTCCATCTCGAAGCGGGTCCGCGACGAGCCGTAGGGCCCAAGCTCCGCGCCACCGACGATGACCACCAGGTCGGCCGGGTCGACGTCGAGGTCCGCCCATTCCGGAGGCGGCGCCGGGGTGAAGCCACGCGGCGGTGACGGCAGCGCGGCGATGGTGCCCTCGGCGGCGGCCTCGTCGGCCGCGTCGTCCGATGCCGATGTGGCCTGCTCGCGGGCCTTGGCGGCCAGCTCGGCCATGTCGAGGTTGGCCTCGCCCAACCCACCGGTCAGGTCCGCCTTGATCGGCGCACCCGCCGCGGCCACCTTCGACTCGACGTCGCAGAGGGACAGCAGCATTGCCGCCATCTCGTCGGTCGAGTAAGTGGTGACGCCGGCCTCCTCGACCGCGTCCACGATCGCGTCGTTGTGGCCCATCAGCCCGGTGCCGCGGGTCCACCCGATCAGCGCGTGCGCCAGGCTGACCCGGGCCGCCCAGGACGACTCGGCGTGCCAACGACTCACCAAGGCGTCCAGCGCCGACTTGGCCTCGCCGTAAGCGCCGTCGCCGCCGAACATTCCGCGGTTCGGTGAGCCCGGCAGCACGACGTGCAGCCGGGACGCGATGTCGCGCTCGGCGCCGATCTTCGACAGCCCACCGATGAGGCGCTGCACCGCCCACAGCAGCACCTTCATCTCCATCTCGGAGCGAGAGCCGGCCTCGGACAGGTCGCCGGCGACCCGCGGTGCGGCAAACGGGAACAGCAGCGTCGGGGTCTGGGCGTCCTTGATGTGAATCGACTGCGGCCCAAGGCTTTCGGTCTGCTCGGTGCCCACCCATTCGACCAGCGCGTCGATGTCGGAGTAGGACGCCATGTTGGCCGCCACCACCCACAGCGCCGCGCCATACCGGGCGTGGTCACGGTAGAGCCCGCGGTAGAACGCCAGCCGCTCGTCGTCGAGCTTGGACGTGGTGGCGATGACGGTGGCTCCGCCGTCGAGCAAGCGCCCGACGACCGATGCGGCGATCGAACCCTTGGACGCGCCCGTCACCACGGCGACTTCGCTGCTGTACGGGCCCGGGTCCGGGTTCTCGGCCCCGGCCGCGATGCGGCCGTACAACGACGCATGGATCTGACGACCCGCGGACAGGGCCTTGCCCTGCCACCAGGTGGCCTGGGTGGCCACGACATGGCCTGCGCCCTCGAACCTTTCGGACAGTTCCACCCACCGGGCATCGATGTCGCCCTCGTCGGTCAGCCACAGCTTGACCAGGTCCTCGCGCGCGCTGGCCCACCGGTCGTCGAACAGCACGGCCTTCTTCGGATCGAACACCGGTGCCACCAGCCGCGGCCAGTCGGCGCCGAGTTCGGCGGTCACCAGGTCGATGAGCTCGGCGTCGGTGGCCGCGGGCGACGCGCTGACCGGGTCGTCGAGGCCCAGCTGGTTGAGCACCAGGCGCGCCGCCGAGGCCAGCACGCCGTCGCGGCCGGTGATCTGCTCGGTGAATTCGCCCAGCGCGGCGGCGTCGATGGTCGCACCGCCGCCGCCACCGCCCGAAGACGGCAGCGCCACCGCGATACCGCGCCGCGCGGCGACGGATGCCACCGCGGCGTCGATCACCTTGTCGACGGAGGCGGCGTCGGCCAGTGCACCCTCGTGCAGGTGGCCCATGGCGCCACCCCGGACACTGGTGCCCTCGCGGGTTCCCAGCGCGACCTCCACGGTGACGTGCTTGGCCCAACCCTCGCCGAGCTCCCAGGTCTTCTTGACCCGCTCGGCGATGGCGGCGGGCCGCTTACCCGAGGGTCCCAGCACCGTGCGCAACTGATCGTTGATGGCGTCGGAAAGCACTGGGCCGTAAGGCTTGTAGGTGCGAGCCAGCTTGGTGACCTGCGCGCGCAGCCCGGCCAGGTCGGCTTCGGCGGCGCCGTCGATGGCGCCCAGGTTCAGCTCCGAGCCCAGGTCCACCAGCAGCTGGTTGCGTCGCGACGACGCGCCGTCGGTGATCGATTCGATGGAGTCCAGCTCCTCGATCTGGTCGATGCGCATCTTGGCCGACAGCGCGATCAGCGCCAGCGTGGCGTCGGCGGCATCGAACCCGATGTCGTCCGGCCGAGCACCCGACGCCGCTCCGGCGCCAGCCGGAGCGACGGCGGGGGCGACATTAGGCAGGGGCGCCGCCTCCGCCGCGGATGCGGCGGAATCATCCGCCGCCGGCTCGTCCTCCGGCTCCGGCTCGGGGTCGGTGTCGGTGGCGAACAGCACCGCGGCGTCACGCTCGGCGTTGAGCACTTCGACTGTGCTGTGGGCGTATTCGGGCAGCTTGAGGGTGTTGGTGGCCAGGCCCGCGACGGTCGGCGCGGACTTCACCCCGATCTCGACGAACCGCTCCACACCGAGACCGCCAGCGGCCTCCTCGGTGAACAGCAGGTCCTGGGTTTCGATCCAGCGCACCGGGCTGGCGAACTGCCATGCCAGCAGCTCGATCAGGACGATGCGGGCCATCTCGATGCGGCGCTCGGCGAGCCAGGTGTCGTAGTCGGCGAGGATCGGGTCGAGCGGCTCGGCCGGCACCAGGTCGCGGATCTCCTGGATGAAGTCGCGGTCCAGGGTGAACGGACGCGGCACCAGGTTCGGGATGTACCGGCCGATGATGACGTCGGGATCCTTGTCGCGCGGCATGACCCGGTCCAGTGACCGCCGGAACTCCGCCACACCGACCCGCAGCACGCGCGAGTGGAAGGGCACGTCGATGCCGGGCACCAAGATGAATGAGCGCTTGCCGCCGGTGATCTCGCGGCGCCGCTCCACCTCTTCCTCGAGCGCTTCCAGGCCGCGCACCGTGCCGGCGATCGCGTACTGGGAACCGCGCAGGTTGAAGTTGACGATCTCCAGGAACTCGCCCGTGCGCTCGGCGATTTCCGCGACAAAACCCGGCACCTCGTCGTCGGGCAGGTCGATCTGCGACGGCCGGATCGCCGCCAGCCGATAGTTGGACCGGCCCAGCTCGTCGCGCGGCACGATGTCGTGCATCTTCGAGCCGCGATGAAACACGGTCTCCAGCAAGGCTTCCAGCTCGTAGATGCCCGTCACGCAGGCCAGCGCGGTGTATTCACCGACGGAGTGGCCGCAGGCGATCGCGCCCTCCACGAAGGCGCCCTGCTCGCGCATCTCGGCGACCTGCGCGGCGGCCACCGTGGCCATCGCGACCTGGGTGAACTGCGTCAGGTACAGCACGCCCTCGGGGTGGTTGTAGTGCACACCGCTGGCGATGATGCTGGTCGGGTTGTCCCGGACCACGTGCAGCACCGAGAAGCCGAGGGTCTCGCGGGTGAACTTGTCGGCCTTGTCCCACACCTTGCGGGCGGCCTTGGACCGGGCCCGCACGTCCATGCCCATGCCCTTGTGCTGAATGCCCTGGCCGGGGAAGGCGTAGACGGTGTGCGGGGCCGCCAGGCGGGCTGTCGCCGACATCACCAGATCCGATCCGACCTTGGCGGCGACCTCCAAAACCTCGGCGCCCTGGTCGATTCCGACGCGGTCGACGCGGAACGCGACCTCGTCGCCGGGGCGCACCATGCCCAGGAAGCGGGCGGTCCAGCCGATCAGCCGCGCCGGCGGGCGGGCCTGGCCATCGGTGGCGGTCACCGCGTGCTGGGCGGCGGCCGACAGCCACATGCCGTGCACGATCGGCGATTCCAGGCCGGCCAGCAGCGCGGCGGCCCGGTCGGTGTGAATGGGGTTGTGGTCACCGGAGACCACCGCGAACGGACGCATGTCGACCGGAGCGGTGATGGAGACGTCGCGGCGGCGTCGACGCGGGGTGTCGGTCGCGTTCAGCGAGACCGCACCACCCGCACGGGTCGGGTCGGCCAGTTCGGCGGCGCCGGTGCGGCCCAGGATGGCGAAACGCTCGGCAAGGGTGGCGATCACCTGACCGTCGGTGTCGGCGATGGTCACCGAGACGGGGACCACGCGTCCCATGTCCGTGTCGATGGCCGCCGAAGCCGTTGCGGCGATGGTCAATTGGGACCGGACCTTCGGCAGGCTGCCAACCATGTGGGCGGCGTGATCCAGGTGCACCAGGCTCAGCAGGCCCTCGACGACCGGGACGCCGGCATCGGTGACGGCCGAGCCGATCGCCGAGAAGACGGCCGGCCAGCATGGCCCGACGAGCGCGTCGGGCACGGTGGTGAGGCTGGGCGCCAACGGTTCTCCGAAGGTTGCCGTGACACCGGTGTGGTCGGCGACCCGCTCGGGGTCCCAGTCGACGGTGACGGTGGCCGTGCCGTCGGTCACCGCGGGCAAGAAGTCCGGGCCGTCGACGCCCGCCGCGATGGCCAGCACCGCCCGCATGGCCGTGGCGGCGTCCTCGGTAGAGACCACCGGGGTGGCGCCGTCAACGGTGTTGGGCGGCAACGTGAATGGGATGTCGATCCAGGTGCCCGAGACGGGCACACTGAGGACGACGCGGTCGCCTTCGACCTGCAGCCGCGCCCCGGTGGACGAATGGGTGGCGCGGCGGCTCTCGGGTCCGTCGTGCACCAGCCACTCGGCGGGGTCGGCGATGCGATGCACCGGGTTGGTCGCGGTGCGACCGGCCCACTGGACGTCGGGGGCGTCCAGCACGACGGCCAGCGGCCCGGTGACGTCGGCGCGACCGGTCCGGCGTGACGTGACGGCCTTGGGCTCCAGTCCGGCGGCGAGCGCCTCGTCGATGGCCGCCTGCTCGAAGCGGTCCAGTAGCTCACCGATGGGCTCGTCCATCCGGGTGATGCCGGCGACGGCCGCGGTGCCCGGGATGATGCAGACCTGGTCGGCGTCGTAGCGGGCGTCGTGCGCCTGCCAGAGCGAGTCGCTGCGCCACCAACGCCGCACGTCCTTGTCGATCACCGGCACGAAGTTGACCGGCTTGCCCGGCGTCTTGCACAGGGTGACGAAGAACGGCACGTCGGCCGGGTGCAGCTGGACCGTCTCGGCGTCGGGGTAGCGGTCGAGCAGCAGGTCAATCGCCGCCCCGGGGTTCTCCAGCAGGGCCTCGTCGTTGTACAGCGTCTCGATGGGGCCGAAATCCTGTGGGGCCAACCGCGCCTCGGCGCGTTGCAGCATCTGCTGGAAACGGTCGCGCCAGGTGTCGGCCAGCCACGGGCTGCCCGGCGAGGCGGTGTCGGCGGTGGAATCGCCGTCGCCGATGGCCAATTCGACGTAGCGCTGCAGCCATTGCAGGTAGGTCATCTCACCGACATCGCCGAAGTACGGCTTGGCGGTGTTGGCCATCGCGGCGATGATCTCGTCGCGACGCTCCGCGACGGCGTCCGCGTCACCGGCGACCTCGTCGAGCAGCCGGCCGCACCGCGAGGCGCTGTTGTCGATCTCGTGGATGTCCGCGCCGAGCTGGCTGCGGCTGGATGCCATTCCGCCCGAGGCTTTCCCGGCGCCGATCCACTGGTCGGTGCCCTGGGTTTCGACCAGCATGCGCTTGACCGACGGCGAGGTGGTCGCCTCCTTGGCGGCCATCGCCGCGGTGCCGACCAGGATGCCGTCGATGGGCATCAGCGGGAAGCCGTACGCCTGCGCCCAGCGCCCGGACAGGTATTCGGCCGCCCGCTCGGGCGTGCCGATGCCGCCGCCGACGCAGACGGTGATGTTGGGGCGCGACCGCAATTCCGAGTAGGTCGCCAACAGCAGGTCGTCGAGGTCTTCCCAGGAGTGGTGACCACCGGCGCGCCCGCCCTCGATGTGCGCGATCACCGGCTTGGTGGACACCTCGGTCGCGATGCGGATCACCGAGCGGATCTGCTCGACGGTGCCGGGCTTGAAGACGACGTGACTGATGCCGACCTCGCCGAGCTCCTCGATCAGCTCGACGGCCTCCTCCAGATCCGGGATGCCGGCGCTGATGACCAGGCCGTCGATGGCCGCGCCGGACTGCCGCGCCTTTTGCACCAGCCGCTTGCCGCCGACCTGCAACTTCCACAGGTACGGGTCCAGGAACAGCGCGTTGAACTGGTAGGTGCGGCCGTCCTCGAGCAGCCCGGCCAGCTGCTCGACGCGGTCGGCGAAGATCTCCTCGGTGACCTGCCCGCCACCGGCCAGCTCGGCCCAGTGACCGGCGTTGGCCGCGGCGGCCACGATCTTGGCGTCCACGGTGGTCGGGGTCATGCCGGCCAGCAGGATCGGCGAACGGCCGGTCAGCCGGGTGAATTTCGTCGAGAGCTTGACCCGCCCGTCGGGCAGGCGAACCAGCGTCGGGGCGTAGCTCGACCACGCCCGCGCCACCTCGGGGACGGCCCCGACGGTGAACAGGTTGCGCTGACCACCGCGGGTGGCGGCCGGCACGATGCCCACGCCCAGGCCGCGGATCACCGGCGCGGTCAACCGGGTCAGGATGTCGCCGGGGCCCAGGTCAAGAATCCAGCGAGCGCCCGCGTCGTTGACCCGGCTGATCTCCTCCACCCAGTCGACTGGACGCACCAGGATCGACTCGGTGAGCTGGCGGGCCAGCTCGACGTCCAGGCCGACCTTCTCGGCCCAGCCGCCGACGATGTCGATGCCGTCGGCCAGCCGGGGCGTGTGGAAGCCCACCTCGACCTGCACCGGATCGAAGACCGGCGCGAAGACGTCGCCGCCGCGCAGCTTGTTCTTCCGGTCGGCCTCTTCCTTCTCCGAGATCTGCTGGCAGTACAGCTCGAAGCGGGACAACTGTTCCGGGGTGCCGGTGATGACGACCGAACGGCGGCCGTTGCGGATGGACAGGACGGGCGGCAGAACGGTGCGCACGTCCTGCGCGAACTCGTCGAGCAGCCGGCCGATGCGGTCGGGATCGGCGTTGGTGACCGACACCATCGGCGGGCGGTCGCCGAGGACCGAGATGCCGCGCCGGCGGGCCACCAGGGTCCCGGCCGCGCCGATCAGCTGGGCCAACGCCAGCAGCTCGACGTCGCGCGCGCCCCCGGCCTTGAGCGCCTCGACGGCGAGCACGCCCTGGGAATGTCCGGCCACGGCCACCGGGGGCGTCGCCTTGAGGTCCATCCCTTGGCGCGCCAGCGCGCGCACGGCCGCGATCTGGGTGAGCAGCACGCCCGGTATCGACACCGCGGCCGAGGTCAGGTGCTTGTCCGAGGGGACCGGATCTTCGGCCGCCAGGGCACGCACCCAGGTCAGCGGCTCGAAGCCGATCGGGCGGACCACGACGAGCTCCTTGGCCACCGGCTCGAGGACCAGGTTCACCTCGCCGACCAGCGTTGCCAGGTCGGACTCGATACCGGCCGACGACACCAGCTCTTCGAGGGTCTCCAGCCACGCGCTGCCCTGGCCACCGAATGCGACCGCGTAGGGCTCGCCGGCCGTCAGGCGGTCGACAAGGGCGTGGGTGTCCCCGGCGTGTGGGGCCTTGCCTTGGCCGTCGCGGTCAGCGGACACCCGGTCGTGCTCGTGGATCGTCACCTTGTCTGTCTCCCCTGTATGCGTCTTTAGGTCTCGTCGCCTGGCGATCACCACCGCCTGGCGGGCTTGGCGTCGATGCGGCGTGGTTCAGCGTCGAATCACTAGCCGGGAAACGGCTGGCCGGTGTGTTGTCGGCGGACCGCCCGAGTGGTGCACGGCGGCGCGACGGACTCCATCGGCTGTACTAAGAGTGTCATAAGGATCGGCGCTTGTTTCGCGTGCTGATTGGTTACTGGTGAGTTCTACGCATGGGTAACCGTGTCCTGGGTAACACGCGGTTTCACCGACAGCGCGGACCCGATTCACAAACCCGCTGCGTGCAGGTGGTTACGGTCGAGTAGCTACAACTGCGCAGATCAAAGCAGTCTTGTTATCGAATCGTTACATAAAAATTTTGCGCCGCGGAGTGCCGTCGCGGCGCCCTCGGCGGCATCGGACGGCCGATGGCCGCGCGCACCCGTCGGGAAAACGAGCGAACGAGTGTTTGCTGGAAACTTTAAGAGTCGGCGTCCGGGCCGGGCCGGACGGCGGGATCGGAGACTAGGCCCACTGCCCGAATTGGGGCTTGAGGATCTCGTTGATGTCCACGCCGACGCCGCCGACGCTGCGTTTGTCGATTTCAACCTGGTGCAGGTTGGCCGCCGGGTGAGCGTACCCCTTGGGTGAACCCCAGTTGTGCTGCCAGAAGTAAGAGCCCAATCCGTCGTGCAGCGCCCAGTCGATCGTTTTCGAATTGGCGTACACGCCTGTGCGCTGATGACCGATCACCGACTCCCACGACCGCAGGTACGGCGCCACCTGGCTCTTGTACTGCTCGTAGGAGGGATCGTCGTCGATCGAGGCGTAAATGGGTGCGCTGGCGGGCCCACCGGCCGCGGCGTGCAGCTGCATCCCGCGCTGCGCGTGCTGCAGACCCGCGCTGGCACCGCCCAGCCAGTCCGCGGTGCTGGCCTTGCCGTACTGGTAGCAGGACACGATTTTGAGGCCATTGCTGTTGAGGTCATGCGCTTCGGCGACCTGGATCGGCTTGCCGAGCATCCAATTGCCGCCGGGGCGGCGGTCCGAGACATACCGGATCGCCCCCACCGCGCCCGCGGCCCTGATCTGGCTGGCCGGAATGACGCCGGCCGCGTAGTCCAGCAGGGTGCCCAGCGAGCCAGACGCCGGTGCGGCGCTCAGCGATGCGCCCGCAGCGCCCAGGCCCAGCAGGGCGGGGGTTGCGGCCGCGAATTTGAGCAGGTCACGTCGCGAAACGGAGGACACAAGCCACAGGGTACGACATAGACCCCATGTGACACATTGATCACACGAGTCACATGTGCATCACAGTGCCGCATCGTTCGTTTGAATGGATCAGGGCGCGGGCAGCACGATGACGCTCACCGCCTCCAGTCCGCGACGAGCGGTCTGCTGGGCGATCTCCTCGATGAACAGCGCTGCCGCCGGGCTGATCGATGCCGCCCAGGCGCGGAACCCCTGCACGATCACCGGGTCGTGCTCCAAGAGCGGTTGCACTCCCCGCAGCACGCCGACCACGTCGTCGGGCAGCGGGTCGGTCAGCTGCTCGTCGATCCAACGGCGCGCAAGCTCCGCCGCCGCCGACTCGTCGTCGCCCAGCGCGATCACGTCGGCGGCCAGGTTGCGCAACCGACCGAACAGCACCTCGTGGCCCGGCGTCTCGGCCAGTCGCGACAGCAACGTGCTGGCCGCGTTCGGCAGCACCATTTGCCCGAACAAGGCGGGAACCGGTAGCTCCCACTCGTCGAACAGGTCCGCGTACATCGCGGCGACGGGCGCCGACAGCGGCGCGCTGAGCCGTCCGATCACGCCAATGCTGTCGCGGTGCGTCGTCGCCAACCGGTGCAGGATGTGCTCGTTGAGGTCGGCGCCGGAACACTGGGTGGCGGCGCAGGATTCGTCGATGGCCCGGATCAGTTGGTCGAGCCGCTCACGTTCCTGGATCAGCAGCGTACGGTGCTGGTCGAGCAGGCCGGCCAGCGTGCTGTGTCCGCCCTCCATCAGCCGGGCGATGTCGTTGATACCGACACCGAGGCTTCGCATCAGGTCGATGCGCAACAAATCGAGAACCTGCTCGACGCCGAAAACGCGGTAGCCGTTGGACAGATGTTCTGCGCGCAGCAACCCAATTTTCTCGTAATGGCGAATACGGCCGGAAGCGATGCCGGTCAAGGCCGTGACGTCGCCGATCAGCAACTGCTCAGCCACTCCTTGACCTTACAACTGTTACAAGGTCTGTACTGGGCGGATGCAACACGGTCAGCTGATCGACCTGACCCGGCGCGCGTTGAAGTTGGCGCGGGACAAGACGACCGACCTCGCACCCGGCCAGCACACCGTCGACGCGCGGGACTACACGGGTGTCGAGCGACACGACCGGGATCGCGCCATGCTGCTCGCCAGTCCTCAACTGGTCGGCTATGTCTCGGAACTTCCCGTCCCCGGCGCGTATTGCACCAAGACGGTGATGGGGCGGTCCGTCCTGCTGACCAGAACCTCCGAGGGATCGGTCAAGGCGTTCGACAACGTGTGTCTGCACCGTCAGTCACAGGTGGCGACGGGATGCGGCATCGCCAAGCGGTTCACCTGCCCCTACCACGCCTGGACGTACGACAACACCGGGCACTTGGTGGCACTTCCGGGGCGTGAGGGGTTCCCGGAAGTGACCGTCAAGTCCGACGGCCTGACCGAACTCCCGGCCACCGAGTTCGCTGGATTCCTCTGGGTGGCACTGGATCCCGGGGCGACATTGGATGTGGCCGCACACCTGGGCCCGCTCGCCGAGGAACTGGACTCCTGGGGCATCGGGCGCTGGTCGCCGCTGGGCGAGAAGGTGCTGGACTCCGCGATCAACTGGAAACTGGCCATCGACACATTCGCCGAGAACTACCATTTCGCCACCGTCCATCAACAGACCTTCGCCACCGTTGCGCGCAGCAACTGCACGCTGTTCGACTCCTACGGGCCGCACCACCGGTTGATCTTCCCGCTCAACACCATCCTCGAGCTCGAGGACGTGCCGGAGGATCAGTGGAATCCGTTCCACAACATGGTGGTGATCTATGCGCTGTTCCCCAACATCGTGCTGTCGGTGACCATCGCCAACGGTGAGCTGTTCCGCGTCTACCCCGGCGACCGGCCCGGCAGGTCAATCACCGTGCACCAGAACGCAACTCCGCAGGACCTCTCCGACGAGGCGGTGGCCGCCGGGGCTCAGGCCATCTTCGAATATGCACATGCCACCGTGCGCGACGAGGACTACCGGCTGGTCGAGCGGCTGCAAGCCAATCTGGAGTCCGGAGTCCGCGATCACCTGGTGTTCGGCCGCAACGAGCCGGGTTTGCAGCATCGCCACATCACGTGGGCCCGCGCGCTTTTGCGCTCAGCCGCCGTCGACTGACAGCACCGCGATAAGATCGTCGAGAAGCTTTGCCAGCGCGTCGTTTTCGACGGGCGCCGAGCTGAACAGCAGCTCAACGGCGTCCTTGCGGCGCCCGGCGGCCACCAGGGGTACCAGCTGATCCACCATCCTCTGCAGTCGGGGCTCCGGCGGTGTCAGGTTCGCGACAGTGGTGGACAGCACCTCGACGAGTTCCCAATCCCGGTATAGCGCCAGCGAGCGTTCGTTGAACGCGAAGCCCGTCACCGGTTCTCCCCACATGGTCCCACGGTAGCGGTAGGGGCCTTCCATGTATTCGATCGGCAGCCCGTGCGCCGGGGCGGACACCAGCGGCTCGCCAACGAGATCTAATTGCAGTGTGGGACAGGTGATCCGGTGCCGATCCGGCATATACCGCGCCGGGGCGAGTGGTCGCACCAGCGGTCGCATGGCCTCCGGCCATCGCACGTAGCTGCTGACCGTGACCTCGATGTCTTCGGCGCATTGCGGCGCGATCGTGGGGTCTGGGTGGCTTGTCGTGATTCCGGTAAACGGTTGCAGCGCATTGCCATCTGTGCGGTCGAACTGGCGCCAGATGCTCAGGTCGACGCCGTTGTCGAAGTTGATCGTGCGCCATTCGTGCGACCTGGCCCGCGGGTCTCCCCCGGATCCACCTCCGCCGGCGTACTTCGGGAACCACTGCCTGTCGACGTGCCCGCTGGTGCCGGACACCTGCGCCACCACGTCCCCCCAGCGCAAGGTGCCGGTCATCGCCATTCCGGTCTGGAAATAGGAATAGGTGTCGCTTTGACCGAAGCAGACGATCTTTCCGTTGTACGTCGACGCACCCACCGGTGTCGGTGCGCGCGTTGGTGATACGGCCAGATCCAGTCGCATGGGCCGGCCGGACTGATCCGTTCCGACCAGGCTCACGCGGTACGTGTAGGGCAACAGTTCGCCATCGCCGTTACGACTGGTCGTCCACGACGCGGTACCCGCGCCGCTGTGATAGTTGATGTCGAGGTGGCCCGACGCCATCGTCAGCTTGGGCTGGGCCCCCGGCTCCATATTGGCCGGCGGCATGTCGTAGTCCGTGAAGGTGCCGTAGTCGCCGGTGTCGAGGTCGAACAGCGCCAGCGTGTAGAAGTCCGCGACCACCGTGCCCCCGGGCCGGTTCTTGTTGAAGATGGTCAGGAAGGCAAACGATCGATCGGTCTCGGCGGCGTCGAGCTGGCCGGCGATGAACCAGGTGTCCGATTCCTGGTCGGCATGTTCGCCTTCCGCGGCGGGAAACTCCAACTGGTCGTCGCCGGGCACCAACTGAAACGGGTAACTGCGCCAATCGCTGGTCATATCGGGCCTCGCTGCTTTTTTCGCTATGTTAGCGTGAATAGCGAAATTGCGGTCGCGGTCCGATCCCCTGAGGAAGTGCCCCGATGACAGAGACTTCCGGCCATCGCTCCTATAACGAGGTGTTCATTGGGGGCCAGTGGCGCAAGCCGGCTAATCCCCAGCAGCTCGCGGTGATCTCGCCGCACTCGGAGGAGCCGGTCGGGCACGTCCAAGTCGCCGGCCCCGAGGACGTCGAGGCGGCCGTCGCGGCCGCACGGTACGCGTTCGATCACGGTCCGTGGCCACGGCTGAGCCATGCCGAACGGATGGCCAAGGTCGAACAGCTCGCCGGAATCTATGCCGGCCACGCCGACGAGATGGCCGATCTCATCACCGACGAGATGGGGTCGCCGCGCAGCTTCAGCCGGATGGGCCAGGGTGCGGCCGCGGCGGCGCTGATGCACCTGTCGCTGGCCGCCGCCCGCGAGTTCCCGTGGCAGGAACGCCGCCAGGGCGTGCTCGGCGAGGTGCACCTGCGCAGAGCTCCGGTCGGAGTGGTCGGGGCGATCGTGCCGTGGAATGTACCGCAGTTTCTGATCATGCCCAAGCTGATCCCGGCGCTGATCGCGGGCTGCACGGTCATCATCAAGCCCGCTCCCGAAACCCCGTTGGACGCCTTGTGGTTGGCCGAGATGATCGAGCAGATCGGGTTGCCCGACGGCGTGGTGTCGGTGCTGCCCGGCGGTCCGGAGATCGGTGAGGCGCTGGTGCGCCATCCCGGCGTGGACAAGATCGCGTTCACCGGTTCCAGCGCCGTCGGGCGCCGGATCGCCGCGCTGTGCGGCGAGCAGCTGAAGCGGGTCAGTTTGGAGCTGGGCGGCAAGTCCGCGGCCATCATCCTCGACGACGCCGACATCGACAAGACGGTGGCCGGACTGAAGTCCGCGGGCCTGATGAACAACGGCCAGGCGTGCGTGGCGCAGACCCGGATTCTGGTGAGCGACCGCAAGCACGACGAGGTCGTCGACGCGCTGGCCGGCATGATGTCGGCGCTCAAGGTCGGCGACCCGGCCGACGAGTCGACGGACATCGGACCCCTTGTCGCGCAACGGCAACAGCGCCGCGTCCAGGACTACATCAAGTCCGGCCGCAGCGAGGGCGCTCGCGTCGTGCTCGGTGGCGAGCAGAGCCCGTCCGAGCGCGGCTGGTACGTGCAGCCGACGTTGTTCGCCGACGCCACCAACGACATGCGCATCGCCCGGGAGGAGATTTTCGGTCCGGTGCTGACCGTGCTGCGCTACCGCGACGAGGACGACGCGATCCGCATCGCCAACGAAACCGATTACGGCTTGGCCGGTTCGGTGTGGACCGCCGACATCGAGCATGGCCTGCAGGTCGCGGCTGCGGTCCGCACCGGGACCTACGGCATCAACATGTACACCTTGGACATCGGCGCACCCTTCGGCGGCTTCAAGCAATCCGGCATCGGCCGCGAGTTCGGGCCGGAGGGGCTGCACGAGTACGTCGAGCTGCAGACGCTGATAGCCAAGGGGCAGCTGCCGCCGCTATAGGTTTTGCGGGTGTCGGGCACCGCACGGACGACGCGGTAGGCGGCCGGGCATGTTCGGTTATTGGATGCCGCAACATCTTTGAGCTTCAAGGCGTTGCCGGTAGTGACCGGTACCGCCGCTAGTTGGTTGTCGGTGGTGGTTGGGGTTGGAAGGGTGTGTACCACCACCAGTCGGCGCGTTCGCCGATCGGTCCCGGACACGGCGCCACCGCGGGCGGGGGCCCCGTGGGTGGGCGCGCCAGCGATCCCGGGCTCAGTACTTGGCCTTCGTCGTCGCGGACCACGAGTGCGTGTGCGGGCCCGCTGATGGTGATGACACCGCGATGATGTGACCGGTGATGGTAGGGACAGAGCAGCACCAGGTTGGCCAACTCGGTGGGGCCGCCGTCTTCCCAGTGCCGCAGGTGATGGGCGTGCAGACCGCGGGTGGCACCACAACCCGGCACCACACAGGTGCGGTCGCGATACTCCAGCGCGCGGCGCAGCCGCCGGTTGATCACCCGCGTCGCGCGCCCGGCACCGATGACCTCGCCGCGGCGTTCGAACCAGACCTCACCAGTGGCATCACAAGTGAGGTAGCGGCGGTCGGCATCGGTAAGCAGCGGACCCAGATGCAGCGCCGCGGTGGGTTTTTCCACGTCGAGGTGCACCACCACGGTGGTGTGCTGCCCGTGCGGGCGCCGCGCCGCCTCGGCGTCCCACCCGGCCTGCACCAGCCGCATGAACGCCTCGACCGTGCCCGGCACCGGCGGCCGCTGATCACCCGCGCCGGTGGCCTGATCGTGTTTCCACTCGGCGATCAGCGCCTCACGATGCGACGCCAACGCCGCGTCGAACTTCGCCGCATCGGGGGGCGGAAGCGTGATCCGGTAACAGCTGCCGTGCTCGGTGCTGGTCGTGGTGATCGAGCGTTCGGGCTCGCGCTGCGGTTCGGGGTCGGGCCGCGGTTCGAGCTTGACCGCGGTACGCAACTGGTTCACCGTGGCCACCGCGGCGAGCTCTGCGTAGTGGTCATCAGAACCCTCGCCAGCCCGCGCCGCGATCACCCCAACCTGGTCCAGCGACAGCCGGCCCTCCCGCATGCCCTGAGCGCAGCGCGGAAACTCCTCAAGCCGGCTCGCAATCGTGGCGATCGTGCGCGCATTCCCCGACGAACACCCCATCTTCCAAGCCACCAACGCCGGCACCGACCGCGCCCCGGTCATCCCGCACAACTCGTCGCGGTCAATCTCGGCCACGATCTCCACGACGCGCCCATCAATCGCGTTGCGCTGACCGGTCAGCTCCGCCAGTTCGTCAAAGAGCTCCTCGAGACGTTCCTTCGGGGACGCTTCGACGCTGGCGGCAGTCGCGGTCGGGGACATGACGCCATCATCGCAACCGGGTACGACAAATCACGGCCGCCCAAACCATGTTCCCGGCTCAGTCGATGTGCGTCGGTGGATCGGCGAAGGTGAAATCCGAGGGCTGCTGGCCGGGACCCATCAGGCCGCAGTGATTGTCGGGCACGAGGTAGGAACTGGCGCCATTGGGAACCAGGCGGGTGACCGCGACGCAACGTTGCCAGGTGCCGTCGGGCTGGACGGGGCCGTCGCACTTGCTGAGAACGGGTCCGCCGTACTGGCAGCCGGCGCCGGCGGGCGGCGCCGAGGCAATCAGCCCTGCGGCCGTCAGCAGGGCAGCCGTTCCACCAACGATGCTGCGCTTCATGGTTGCCTCCCGTCACGACGCTACCGCTTGGGTAAGCGGTTTTGGTCTCGTTTAAGCCCCGACTACAGCGGGCACGCGGCCACCATGTCAGTCACAGCCTTTCAAGATCTGCCGTTGGCCGATCGTGACCGCAAGTGGGACGGTGACGCGGCCGAGAAGCGGGTGCGTAAGTGGGCCGATGCCCAGGACGGTCCGAACCAGAAGTACCGCGACGCCCACGTCTGGTACGACGGCGACAAAAAGGACAATTTCACCGCCTACAAGCTGCTGATCGCCGACGTCATCGACGGCGACCTCAAAGCCGTGCCACGCGGCGTGATGGCGGCCGGCGCCATCATGGACGGCGCGCGGGGCGGTATCGACGTGCCCACGGCCGATGTCGATCGGATCAAGAGCCACTTGGCGAAGTACTACAAGAAGATGGACGAAAGCCCGCCGTGGGAGCGGGATTAGACCGCGACCATCAGCTGCGACAGCCCGCGCAACGTGACGTTGGTCTTGTACCGCGGCTCGCCGTCCAACCGGGCGTTCGGGAAACGCGCCGTCACCGCCGACAGCGCCACACCGGCTTCCAGCCGGGCCAGCGGCGCGCCCAGGCAGTAATGTGCTCCACGACCGAACCCCAGGTGCCGCATGGCTTTTCGATCCGGGTCGAAGACGTCGGGACGGTCGTATTCGGCGGGGTCGCGCTGGGCGGCGGCGGTCAGCAGCATCATGATGTCGCCGGCGGGCACCTCGATGCCCCCAATTGCCATGTCGTCGGCCGCAGTTCGGGCGATCATCTGCACCGGCGGGTCGTAGCGCAGCGTCTCCTCGATGACCGCCGGGGCGCGGTTGGCGTCGGCGCCGAGGGCGATCCATTGCGGCGGTTGGCGCAGCATCGCCAGGACGGCGTTGCCGATCAGGTTCACGGTGGTCTCGTGACCGGCGACCAGCAATAGGACGCAGGTGGACACGATCTCCTCCTCGGTCAGCTGGTCGCCCGACTCTTCCACGGCGATCAGACCCGACATCAGGTCGTCACCGGGGCGCGAGCGTCGCCGGTCGATCAGGCCGTGCAGGTAGGCGCGCAACCACATTCCGGCATCCATCCGCTCCTTGAGGTTGTCCGACGGCGTTCCGGTGAAGGCGACGAACGGGTCCAGCGATTGGGCCAGTAGCGCGGACACCCGGCTGAAATGCGGTTCGTCCTCGAGCGGTACGCCGAGCAATCGGCAGATGACCGCCACCGGCAGCGGGTAGGCGAGGTCCTCGACCACCTCGAACCGCCCCTTTTCGGCGATCCGGTCCAGCAAGCCGTCTATCAGCGTGCTGATGTCGGGTTGCAGCGCGCTCACCACCTTCGGCGCGAAGGCCTTGCTGACCAGTTTGCGCAGCCGCGTGTGGTCCGGCGGGTCCAGGAACAAGAACCCCGGCGGCGTCTGCGGCGGCGCCTCGGCACCCGCCTCGAGCAGCTGCTGGGTCTGCGCCTCGATCTGTGCGCGGGCGGCGGTCGACTTGAGCCGGTCGTTGCTCGATGACGGGTGGCGCAACGCGTCGTCGCAGTCGCGGTAGTTCGCGAACACCGCGAGGTTGCCCTCCGGCAAGGCGAACGCTCCCCGTTCGCGAAACTGCGCGAACAGCGGGTAGGGGTCGGCCCGGACCGCCGGGTCCAGCAGCCGCACCAACAATTCGTCGGGTCTGGTGGACTCGGTCGGCGCGGTCGTCATGCTGACATTGTGCCCGCCGCCCGGCAGCGCCCAACTCAGCGGCGCAAGAACTCCGCGATGTGGCCGGCCAGTTCCTCTCCGGCGTCCTCCTGCAAGAAATGCCCGGCGCCCCGGATCACCGGATGATCGATTCCCTGCGCGCCGCGCATCTCTCGCTGAAAGATCGCGGCCATCGGCCCGGTGATCGGGTCGCTGTCGCTGAACGCGACCAGCATGGGTGTCGCGCTCGTCGACAGCCTGGCCCACGCGGACTTGTTCGCCGCCGCGGCGGGATCGTCCGGCGACGTTGGTACCAGGCCGGGCATGGCGCGTGGCCCCGCGCAGTAGTCGTCAGTGGGGAACGGCGCGTCATAACCGGCCCGCACCCGCTCGCTCAGCCGCGTGCGACAACCGCCCGCGACGAACGCGCCGACATCCAGCGTCGGAGCCGAGGTGATGGCTTCGCGGAAGCGCCACCAAACATCGGCCATGGGCTGCTCGCCGTTGGGCAGCCCGGTGTTGGCGACGACCACCCGGGCAAAACGTTCCGGATGCTCCGCGGCGAGCCGCAATCCGATCAACCCGCCCCAGTCCTGACCCACCAGGGTGACGTTGCGAAGGTCAAGCACATCGAAGGCCGTCGCCCGCATCCACTCGACATGGCGCGCGTAGCTGTGGTCTTCGCGGCGGGTCGGCTTGTCCGAGCGGCCGAACCCGACGAGGTCGGGGCAGATCACGCGATGGCCGGCGGCGGCCAGAATCGGAATCATCTTGCGGTACAGGTACGACCACGACGGTTCGCCGTGCAGCATGAGAATCGGGTCGGCGCTGTCCGGGCCGTCCTGAACCCACGCCACGCGCAGTACGCCGCCTTCGTCGTCGGGCACCTCGCAATACCTTGGCGGGTAGGGGAACTCGGGCAGCCCGTCGAACCGGTCGTCGGGTGTTCGCAACGTTTGCATGTCAGGCTCCCTCGGACAGTCCGGCCACGCCCGGGTCCGCCATCAACCGGTCGAGAAAGCCGTGCTGGCCCTTCAATAGTTTGGTCCGCGCGGTTGCCATCGCGAACCATCCCACGCGGTCGACCTCGGGGAACTCGCGCAGCTTGCCCGATCCTTTCGGCCATTCCAGTTCAAAAGTGTTGCTGCGCGCATCGGTGATGTCGAGGTCGCTGCCGACGGCGAAAGCGGTCACTACCTTGCCGCCAGACTGTTTCAGCTGACCGAGGTCGACGCGCGGTCCGGGTGGCACCGGCAGACCCAGCTCCTCGGTGAACTCGCGCTGCGCGGCCACCCAGGGCTCCTCCCCGTCGGTGTACTCCCCTTTCGGGATCGACCATGCGCCGTCGTCCTTGCGGACCCAGAACGGTCCGCCCGGATGCGCGAGCAACACCTCGACGACGCCATCGCGGATCCGAAACAGCATCACACCCGCGCTCAGCTTCGCCATCGAATCCTACGCTCCGACAGCGCGTTCCAGGTCCTTCAGGGAGGACTCCAGATGCGCGAGCAGGCGTTGCAGGTGCGGCACACTGCGCCGGCATCCCACCAGACCGAAGTCCAGATTCCCGGCGTTGTTGGCCAGGGTGATGTTCAGCGCTTGGCCGTCCAGCGCGATGGACAGCGGGTAGTTGCCGTCGAGCCGGGCGCCCCCGTAGTAGATCGGCTGCGTCGGCCCCGGCACGTTGGAAATGATGATGTTGAACGGGGGTGACGTCGATGTCACCCAGCCCGGAACCGCCGCCAACGCCAGCGCCGACGTATTGACGGCGGACAGCGCCAGTGCCTGAAGCCGCGGCAACTGCGAGAACACCTTCTTGTTGCTGCGCATCGACTCGCTGATGGTCAGCAGACGTTGCGCCGGGTCGTCGGTGTCGGTCGCGAGGTTGCACAGAATGGCCCCGACCAAATTGCCACCGGTGTCGGCCTCCTCGTCGGTGCGCAGGCTCACCGGGACCATCGCGATCAGCGGCGTGTCGGGTAGCGCGTCCTGCTCGAGCAGGTAGTAGCGCAGGGCGCCCGAGCACATGGCCAACACGACGTCGTTCACCGTGACCCCCGCGGCCTTCTTCACGGTTTTGATGCGGTCCAGCGACCAGGACTGCGCGGCGCAGCGGCGAGCGCCGCCGATCTTGACGTTCAACATGGTCTTCGGCGCCCCGAAGGGCAACGTCAGCTGCTGCTCCAGCAGCGCGGCACGCGCCAGACCCAGCGTCGAGGGTGCCAGTGCCGCAACGGATCCCGCGGTCCGGGCGAGTGAGCGCAATGGAGATGACGGGCCGGATTTGCGCTTGGGTTTGCGCAGTCCCCACGGGGCGCGGATCTCGAGGTCGTCGGGGTCGGTCGACAGCGCGCGCTGCATCAGCTTCTGGGCCGAGACACCGTCGATCAGCGCGTGGTGGACCTTCGTGTAGATAGCGAACCGGCCGTCTTTCAGACCTTCGATGATGTGGGTCTCCCACAGCGGGCGGTGCCGGTCCAGCAGGCTGCTATGCCACCGCGACGTGAGTTCGAGCAATTCGCGGACGCGTTTGGGCGACGGCAGCGCCGAACGCCGGACGTGGTAGTCGATGTCGACGTCGTCGTCGTACGACCAGCCCAGGCTGGCGATGCCGCCGACGAAGCTCGCGGGATGTTTGCGAAACGTGGGCTGGAAATCCCGCTGAGCGACCAGGCTCTTATAGAGGTCGCGAACGAAGCCGCGGCCGGCGCCCGGCGGGGGCTCGAACAACTGCAAGCCTCCGACGTGCATGGGATGTTCGCGAGATTCTCCCAGCAGGAAGATCGCGTCGGTGGGCTTTATCAGTTCCATCCACCCATTAGACCCATTTCGGCCTGATCCGGAAAGGCGTAGCGCGATCGGACGCGTCAGCTCACTCGGAGGCCATCGTCCATGTCGAGGTCGCGATCAGGTCTCCGCGGTCCAGGCCGGCGGCGCGATGCTCGTGCACCTTCGCATACTCCGGGGTCGTCACCATGTCGATGAAGGCCTGCGGGGCCGGATATTCGACGATGAGAATCGCGTCCCACCAAGGGTGTTCGCCATCGCCGATGACCACCGACGGTGCTCCCCCGGCATAACGCAGGGTGGCGCCCACCCGCTCGAGATGGGGAACCACTTCCCGGCCGTATTGCAGGTAGCTCTGCAGCCCGCCCTCGGGTTTGAACTTGAGCAGGTTGACCATCACCACCGGTTCATCGGCCGGTCGCGCGGCGAGCGCGGCGAACTGCTCGGGCGTGGGCTCTAGACCGCTCATGTGAATCTCCTTGCGCTGGTTCTGGTCTGGCCGGATGCCGAAGGCGGTCAGAGCAGGTCGGTGATCGTCTTCAGTCCCGCCTCGTAGAGCACACCGGGAAGCATGCCACCGTCGCATTCAATGGTGGTGCCGTTGACGAAGTCGGCCTGACCGCCGACCAGGAAGACGCAGACCCGTCCGACCTCCGCGGGTTCGCCGGCTCGGCGCAACGGGACGGCGGCGAAATACCTTGCGCCATCGGGGTCGTCCTTGGGCAGCACGAACGATCGGAAGTTCTCGGTCATCGTGGGCCCCAGGGCGATGCAGTTGACCCGCACCTTGGGTCCCCACTCTTCGGCCAGCGACCGGGTGAGGTGATTGAGGCCGCTTTTGGCCGCCCCGTAGGAGACCAGCGTTGGCGATCCGGCAGGATGGCCGGCGCCGCTGGAGATGTTGATGACGCAGCCCACCCCATCCTGGTTCTGCATCTGCCGATAGGCGCGGATCGCGAACCATAGCGGGCTGATCAGGTTCATCTGCACGGCGAACGAGTGAAACAGGGCGGTGCGCGCGTAGTCGTCGTCGGCGGCGGGCGCGCCCTGAATACGTTGCACCAGTTCGGGAATGCTCTCGGCGTGGGGCGCCGGAACGGTGCCGCCCGCATTGTTGACCAGGATGTCGACCCGGCCGTGGGTGGCCACGACATCCGCGACGAACGCGTCGATCGAGCGGTAGTCGCCCTGGTCGCACACCTTTTGCGAGGCCCGGTGCGCCCAGTCCGGTTCGATGCCGGGGATCGCGTCCAGCGGTGAGCGCGAGCAGCCGATCACGGTCGCGCCGGCGCGAAGTAGTTCATGGGCGATGCCCACGCCCACGCCGCGGCTGGTGCCGGTGACGATCGCGATTTTGCCCTCGAGGACGCTCATCACAGACCCTCTCCCGAAACCGTCGATTGTTGACAGTCACTGTCAGCGAGACATAGCCTGCCATCTCATTCGTCGGTGTGTAAAGGCCGCGCACCGTCCGCCCGGGAGGTCAATGATGAGTAGCCCGTCCAAGCTTCGTGTCATCCAATGGGCCACCGGGGGCGTGGGCAAGGCGGCGATCGCGTGCGTCATCAATCATCCTCGGCTGGAGCTGGTGGGGTGCTGGGTGCACAGCTCGGACAAGGACGGCGTCGACGTCGGCAAGATCATCGGGACCGGTGAACTCGGCGTCACCGCCACCACGAGCATGGACGAGATACTGGCGCTGGACGCCGACTGCGTGATGTACAGCCCGCTGATACCCAACGACGACGAAGTGATCGCGATCCTGCGCTCGGGCAAGAACGTGGTCACACCCGTCGGGTGGGTCTATCCCGATCCGGCCAACAAGCGTCACCGGGCCGTTGCCGAGGCCGCTACGGAAAGCGGTGTGACGCTGCATGGTTCGGGCATCCACCCGGGGGGCATCACCGAGCGGTTCCCGCTCATGGTGTCCTCGCTGTCGTCTGCGGTGACGCACGTGCGGGCCGAGGAGTTCTCCGACATCCGCACCTACAACGCACCGGACGTGGTGCGCCACATCATGGGATTCGGCGGCACCCCCGAGGAAGCTACCCAAGGACCGATGGCCGGCCTTCTCGAAGCGGGCTTCAAACAATCCGTGCGAATGATCGCCGACCACATGGGATTTCGCATCGATCCCAACATCCGGACGATCCAGGACGTCGCCGTGGCGACCGCCGACATCGACTATGACCCCTTCCCGATCACGACCGGCACCGTGGCCGCGCGCCGGTTCCGCTGGCAGGCGCTCGTCGACGGCGAACCGGTCATCACCGCGGCCGTCAACTGGCTGATGGGCGAGGAGAATCTGGAACCGGCCTGGAATTTCGGCGGGCGGGGTGAACGTTTCGAGGTGGAGATCACCGGCGACCCCGACGTGAACCTCACCTTCAAGGGTCTGCAACCGGAGACGATCGCGGAAGGACTGGTGAAGAATCCGGGCGTCGTGGTCACCGCCAATCACTGCATCAACGCCATTCCCGACGTCTGCGCGGCCGGGCCGGGCATCAAGACCTACCTCGACCTGCCGCTGTTCGCCGGGCGCCCCGCCCCTGCACTCGCCGCGGAAAAACCGTGACCGGCAAGGGCGTCCTCGACGACGTCTCGTTCTGTCACCTCGTCGTCGGCGTCACCGACATGGACCGCGCGCTGGCGTTCTACCGCGACGTGCTCGGCATGGAGGTCGTCTTCGAAACCCTCATCTCCGGGAGCCCTTCGACGCGGTACTGCATGCGACCCGTAAGCAGGAAGGCCGGGTCGTCGGCGGGCTGCTGGGCGGGCTGATGATCGAACTGCTGTCAATCGGCGCAAATCCGCCCGACCACAAGCCGGCACGCCGGGGCATCACCGGCATCCATAATGTGTCGCTGTCGGTCACCGATCTCGACGACACCCACCGCCGCGTCATCGACGCCGGCTACACCCCCGACCAGGTGCCCTTCGAGATCGGCGGCGTCCGAATGTTTTTCGTCAAGGACCCGGACGGCACACCGGTGGAGTTCATCGAACTCCCCAACGGCGCGCGCAGTACCTACGAAATGCATCGCGGTGTGCAGCTGCAGATGGGACCGGTCAGATGAGCTACAGCCACCCCGATTCCATGCGCGGACACGTCGCGATCGTCACCGGCGCCGCCCAGGGCGTCGGTAAGGGCGTCGCGACCGCGCTGCTCGAACGCGGCGCGAAGGTGCTGCTGGTCGATATCCAGGAAGAGGTTCTGGACAGGACCTGCGCCGAGCTCAAGGCGATCGGACCGGCCGAACAACTGGTCGCGAACCTGCGCGACCCGCAGAGCGCGCAGCGGATCGCGGCCGCTGCGGTCGACGCCTTCGGCACGGTGCACGGCCTGGTCAACAACGCCATCGCGACCAACGAACCCAAGGCGTTCGTCGACATCACCACCGAAGACCTGGCGCTGGGCTACGACGTGGGTCCCCGCGCGACCTTCCTGCTGATGCAGGCCGTACACCCGCTGATGGTCGAGGCCGGCGGTGGGTCGATCGTGAACCTCGGTTCGGGCACGGGCACCGGCGGTGAACCGAAGTGGGGCGGCTATGCCGCGGCCAAGGAAGGCATCCGCGGGTTGTCGAAGGTGGCGGCCCTGGAATGGGGTCGCGACAACATCCGCGTCAACGTGATCTGTCCCTTTGCCGAATCCGACGGGGTCAAGTTCTGGAAGTCGTTCGCGCCCAAGGAATACGACAAGGCCGTGGGCCGGGTGCCGATGAAACGCATCGGCGATGTCCGCACCGACGTGGGGGCGCTGGTGGCGTTCCTGCTCGGCAGTGACGCCACGTTCATCACCGGGCAGACCATTCACGTCGACGGCGGGATCGGCTGCTTCCGATGAACGGCGAGTCGCTCCGCGACCGGCAGCGCGCACAGATCCGGGCCGATATCCGGCGCGCGGCGTTCCGCCTGTTCGTCGAGCGCGGGTACGACGCGGTCACCACCGAGGAAATCGCCACGGCCGCCGGGGTTTCCCCGCGCACGTTCTTCCGGCATGTGCCGGCGAAGGAGGAGCTCCTCCTGGCACCGGTGCGATACGGCGGGGCCGCGATCGTCAATCTTCTCGAGGGCCGGCCCGCCGGCGAGTCACCCGATGTCGCGCTGATCAATGCCATCGTCACGCGGACCCGCTCGTTCGAGCAGACCGACACCGAAGAATGGCGCGAAGCCCTGCTGGTGGTCCCCGACCTGCTCGACAAGGTCACGGTGCACCGGCCCGCCGACAAGGAGCGGGCCACCAAACTCATCGCCGAGCGGATGGGCGTCGATCCGGACACCGATTTGCGCCCCGGCCTGTTGGTTCAACTCGCCTTCGCGGCAGCCGATTTCGGATTCCAACAATGGGTGCGACTGTCCGGGAAGCCGCGGCCACTGGATAGTTACGTCACCGATGCCCTGGAGGCGGTCAAAAGTCCGCATTGGAAACGCAAGTAGACGGTTCAGCGCCGTCCTTCGGGATCGGCGATCCGGATCGGCGTGCCGTCCAGCCAGGCCACCACCGATTCCACGGTGTCGGAGTAGAAGGCGCCCAGCATCTCGCGAGTGACGTAGCCCAGGTGCGGAGACAGGGTCACGTTCGAAAGCCGGCGCAGCCGGTGGCCTTTCGGCAGCGGCTCGGCGTCGTAGACGTCCAGGCCGGCCCCGGCGATGCGCCCCGCTTCCAACGCGTCGATCAGCGCGGCCTCGTCCACGATGGGACCTCTGGAGGTGTTGATCAGGTAGGCGTGCGGCTTCATCAGCGCCAGCTCTGCCTCGCCGACCAGACCTCGGGTGCGCTCCGAGAGCACGAGATGAACGGAAACCACGTCCGAGGATTCGAACAGCGCCGCCTTCTCGACCCTGCGCGCACCCAACCCCGCAGCGGTCTCCGGGGTGAGGTTTTGGCTCCAGGCAAGGACTTCCATGCCGAACGCCGCGGCGTAGTGCGCCATCCGAGCGCCGACCCGGCCCAGGCCAAGCAGTCCGAGGGTTTTACCGGACAAGGTGACTCCCGCGCTGCGCTGCCAGCCGCCGGCACGCATGTTGCGATGCTCTTCGGCGAGATTGCGCACCGTCGCGATCATCAGACCCCAGGCGAGTTCCGGTGTGGCGTCACTCATCGACCTGAACCGGGGATGCGCGAAATCCGAGTGCGCCACCAATATCCCGTGTTCGGTGGCTGCGGCCATGTCCAGGTTCGGCAAGCTCCTGCCGACGATCGTGATCAGCTTCAGGTCCGGCAGCCGCTCGATCAGCGTCCGGGGAAACGCCATCCGCTCCCGCAGGGTGCACACCACGTCAAACGGTCGTAGCACCTCGGCCGCTTCGTCCTCGTCGAGGTGGCGGTCGAAAACGGTGACGTCGGCCCGCTTTTGCACCGGTGACCAGTCGGCAACGTGCAAGGCGACGCCGGCGTAGTCATCGAGAATCGCTACCTTGGGCATACTGTCTCCCGATCCGGTGAAGGGCTCACCGCAACATTACGTCCCCGCCGCCGTAAAGACCGCATACTCATCTGACGGGGTAGCCTCGATGTTTCGTGGTGGTTTAGGGCTGGCGGGCGTGTAAGGCGCGGAAGTGCCCGTCCTGCTTGAGAAAACTGGCTTGTCGAAGGTTGTCCTCGGTGGGCATCCAGGCTGTTGCTGTAGGGGCGCAGACGTCGGGTGCGGGGCGCCTGGTGTTACTGGCCGGCTGGCTCAGTCGGGCACAATTATGAGCTTGCCCCGCTTGGCGAATCCGTTTTGTTCGAGTTGCGCAAGGGCTGAGATTGCTTGCGATAGT
The DNA here is from genome assembly GCF_001673415.1 of Mycobacterium sp. 1165196.3. Classification (NCBI taxonomy): domain Bacteria; kingdom Bacillati; phylum Actinomycetota; class Actinomycetes; order Mycobacteriales; family Mycobacteriaceae; genus Mycobacterium; species Mycobacterium sp. 1165196.3. The sequence continues at coordinate 26,869 of NZ_LZLU01000073.1, forward strand.
GGCACCGTTTTGGCGATGGGTAGCCGCAGCACCCCTTCGCCGGCGGCTCTCGCGACCGCCTCGATATCGGTTGTGACTGCCTTGGCGATCACGACGTGGAATGGGCCAGGCAGGACGCTTCTGACCATGTTCGCTGGACTCGGCTTGACGCTGACGATATGACCGTTGATCGTCAACATCTTTCGGGCATCTCTGACCGGTAACGTGCCGGCGGTGTCCAGGACGACATCGAATCGGCGTGTGAGGGCAGTGGGATCGAAGTCGAAGTCGACGATCGGGTCGATACCGACCTCCCGCGCCTCGTCCGCCGAGCCGGCCCGGCAGCTTCCCGCCACGGCCGCCCCGTGTGCCAACGCCAGTTGTGCCGCCGAGCGACCAACTCCCCCAAGGCATCCGTGCACGAACACGGACGCGCCACGCTGCACCTTCGCTTTGTTGAACAGGGCTTGGTATGCGGTCAGACCGACAGTGGGAATGGCGGCCGCCGCCTCGAACGTCAAGGCAGCGGGCTTCGCGACGACACCCTTCTCTTCGGCGACGACGACGTCGGCGAAGGCGCCCGACCATTTGATCGGCGGCCCCCCGAGCACTGCGTCACCCACACGCAGCCGGGTCACGTCGTCGCCGACAGCCTCGACGATGCCGGCGAAGTCGTAGCCCATCCCACGTGGGAAGGTTCGGCCGGTCACCATCTTCATCGCGCCGTTTCGGATTACGAAGTCCATCGGGTTAGCAGCGGCCGCGCGCACCCGTACGAGAACATCGTCGGCGCCGAGTTTCCTGGGCTCGAAGCCTTCGAGCCGCATGACGTCCGGTCCACCGTAGCGGTGGTACTGAATTCGCTTCATCGTGGGCATGTGAGTTCTCCGATTGGTGTTGTGTGTCAACGGGATAGGGGCCTTGACAGAATAGAGTCGAGGAATGTCAACGTTCTGTGATGCAGCGGAGCCGCGTTGAAGTGAGCAGACCCGTGGTCGCCGCCGACGATCTCCACCAGGTCCGCCCGGACCCCCACGGCTGTGAGTGCGCGATGCAGGCGCCGGCTCTGCTCGATGCCGACGCGACGATCCCTGTCCCCGTGGGCGATCAGGAAGGGTGGCGCGCCGGGATGTGCCAGGCGGCACAGGTTTCCCTGCTCCACCACCTGCGGTTGGCTGGATGGCACGAATCCGAAGAAGCGCGCCAGTGTGCTGTCGGGACCGTGCATTCGTTCGATGGCGTCGGGGTGTGCGTCCTCATCGTGTTTGAGGAAGTCGGTGGGCCCGTAGTGCTCCACGACAGCGGTCAGACCGCAGGACACCTCCGAGTAGGGTTCATGGCTGCTCACCAGGTCGCTGTCGTCTTCGGCGAGCGCAACGGCGCTGATGAGGTAGGCGCCTGCGCTGGAACCGAAGCCCACGATGCGCTCAGAATCCAAGCTGTAGCGATCGGCGTTGGTCCGTACCCAGCGCACGGCCGTAGCGACATCTTGGATGGCGGCAGGAAAGACGGCCTCGCCACTGAGCCGGTACTGCACCGACACCACCGCCAGCCCAGCCTCGAGCAGAAATCGCCATGGGCCCATTTGCTTGCTGCCGGTGAAAAAGCCTCCCGGATGGGCGTAGACGATCACGGGAACCGGTGTGGCTGAGGGGTGGTGCGGGATGTGCAGATCCATGGTGAGTTGCCGAAATCCGATGCAGGTGGCGTATGGGCGATCCAAATAACTCGCCACCCCGGGGAAGACTTCGACCGGTGCCAGAGTGTCGAATTCGGGCCGGAGCACTGCCGAGAGCATTTCGTCAGGGATATCGACTGGCATGCCGGGAATGTGCAAGGGATGGCTCCTCTCGAAATACGCTGCTGTAGAGGCTATTCCGTCACTCATGACGCATGAGGCGCGGTCTCGATGAGAGCGCGGCCGAGCAGCCAGCCGAACATCTTGGCCGACAGGGATCGCGGAATCAGGTGTTTAACCAGAAGATCCGTAGCCCTGTTGGTGGCGCCTGGGATGACGCGCGCCCGCGCGCCCAGGTTGTTCAACGCCGCCTCGGCAACCTGCGACGCCGTCATTCTTGGACCGCTGATCTTCTGGGGGTCAAGGCCGAAGGATTTTTCGGTGATTTCGGTCTTCGTCATCCCGGGCGAGAGGACCAGGACGTCGACGCCGTCTTTTTTCAGTTCGTAGTGCAACGCCTGGCCCAGTGAGGAGACGTACGCCTTCGCCGCGGAGTAGTTGGCCACGTAGGGCACGGCGCTGGCGTCGAGGCTAGACGCCACCAATACGATGGCTCCGCGACCCCGCCGGACGAAGGCATTGCCGAAAACGTGGGCCATCTGCAGTGGCACCACCGCATCGAGGGTGAGGACGTCGAGTTCGTAGGCAATCGAACTGTTGACCAGCGGCCCTGCAGAAGAGATGCCGGCATTGGCCACGACTAACCCGACGTCGAGATTACTGACCCGACGGGCCAATTCGTCCACTGCATTCTCGGCAAGTAAATCCAGAGCGAGCACGAGACTCTCGGTGCCGTGTGCACGGGAGAGCTCGGTGGCCAGCGTTTCCAGACGGTCTTTGCGGCGCGCCACCAAGATGACGTTGACGCCCGCCGCACTGAGGTGCCGTGCGAATTGCTCTCCGATGCCTGAGGACGCCCCGGTCACGAGTGCGTACTGTCCGTAGGCTGCGCGGAGATCCTTCATTCCGATTCCTATCTGCGCAGAAGGGTGGTATCCCTGCGCCAACAGCACGGCACCAGGTGTCATCACATTACAGCAGGGCGGCACTTGGTGTCATCACTGCGTCTTCGCGCTTTAGAATGCGGATATGAGTCGGTGGGAACCCAACGCGGCCGAGCGATTGGGAGCCGCGGCGGTGGAATTGTTCGCCGAGCGCGGATATGAGGACGTCACGGTCGTCGAGATCGCTGAGCGCGCGGGATTGACCAAACGGACGTTCTTTCGTCACTTCGCCGACAAACGCGAGATTCTATTCCGCGGCCAGGATTCCTACCGCGGCATGTTCGCCGACGCCATCGCCGGTGCGCCCGACGAAGCCGGCCCCATGGAAGCGATCGGAGCCGCACTGACCGCGTTCGCCCGCGGCTTCACAGACGACCGCCGCGAACTTGTGGCCAAACGTCAAGCCGTCATCGACGCCAATCCCGAACTCAAAGAGCGAGACCTGCTCAAAGCCGCCGCCCTGACAACGGCGATAGCTGAGGCGCTGGTCGCGCGCGGCGTAAAACCGCCTGTCGCGAACCTGGCCGCCAACTTCGGCGCACTCGCCTTCGCCGATGCCTTCCAAAGCTGGCTGCAACCCCGGAATCGGAAATCCATGACCACGCTTGTCCAGCAAGCGCTCCGAGACCTCGACACCGCAATCGAAGCGCTGCGCAAAGGCCTTTGACACTACTAGCGCGGCGAAGCCAAACGAGTTTCACCGCGGCGGGTACTGACCCCGCAGAACTAGCCGAGATGGCGGCCCACGCGCACGTCCCACTTAGCTAGACGGCGGCGTCCCGTGCTGACCGCACTCAGGTCCTAATCGCCGGCGGATACGGCAGATCCGTGCTGCTGTGCGGATCGACATACACCGGACGCCCCAGATACGGGAAGGCGCGCTGCGGGCAGGCGGGCCGGTCGCAGATCTTGCAGCCGGCGCCGATCGGCACGATCGATTCGGTGTTGGTCGGATCGATGCCAACGGAGTACACGAGCTTCCCGGCGTGGGCGACGTCGCAGCCCAGCCCGATGGCGAAGCTCTTGTCCGGCCCGAGGTAGCGGCTCGGCTCCGTCGTGGTGGTCCTGGCGATCCAGAAGTACGTGCGCTCGTCGGGCATCTGCGCGACCTGCGTCAGAAACTGGCCGGGAAGGGAGAACGCGCGGTGCACCACCCACAGCGGGCAGTTGCCGCCGACGCGGGAGAAGTGAAAGGCGGTGGCGGACTGGCGTTTAGAGATGTTTCCGGCGCTGTCGGTCCGGACGAAGATGAAGGGAACGCCGCGGGCGTTGGGGCGCTGCAAAGTGGACAACCGGTGGCAGATCGTTTCGAACCCGACCTCGAATCGCCGCGCCAGCTGGTCGATGTCGTAGCGGACGGCCTCGGCCGCCGCCAAGAACCTCAGGTAGGGCAGCAGCAGCGCGCCGGCGAAATAGTTGGCCAGGCCGATGCGGGCGACGCCGCGCGCATCGTCGCTGAGCTGATCGTCGCCGGCGATGATCCCGGTGATCAACCTGTCCTGGGTCAGCAAGGCGATCTGGGTGGCGAGCTGGAAGGCACGCTGGCCCGGGTGAAGCCACCGCGCCACGTACAGGGTCTTCGTTTCGGGCGCAAACAGCCGTTTGGAGTTGGGATCTAACGCTTGGCCGTCGTCGATCACCACCGTGACGCCTAGCTTGTCCGCGAGCAGCTGCGCCAGCTGGCCGTCGAGACCGCCGATGCGCAAGTTGTTCTCGTTGAACAGGTCTTCGGCGGCCATGTCCAGTTCGCCAATATAGTTCTTGCGGTCGTAGAAGAAGTCGCGGACCTCTTCGAACGGCATGGGCTGCTGGGACATCCCCGACGTGTCGACGTTGGCGCGGTTGTGTAGCGCTTCGAGATCGGCGGTGGTGCCGTGCAGCCGGCGGTGCAGATTGACCAGCGTCTGCCCGATCGCCGGCATGCGGGCGACCAGCTCCTCGAGTTGCGCCGGCGTGGCGGACGTGTCGGCCAGCACCTCACGCAGGTCCGATATCAAGCGGGCGTCGGATTCCGGCGCGAAGTAATGCGCCGGTAGGTCGAACCGCTCGGTGAGGGTGAGCAGCACCGCAACGGTGATCGGGCGCTGATCATTCTCCAGCTGATTGACATAGCTGGTCGACAGTCCCAGTGCGCGCGCCAACGCCACCTGGGTCAACCCCCGCTCCTCGCGTAATCGCCGGAGCCGCGCGCCGGCGAACGTCTTCGCCACCCGATACACGGTACGCCGCCGTCTTTCACAACATTCGCAAAAATCGGCGATTATGGACACACGATTACGCTTTTACAGGGGATTTACCGCGCGACCAGCGTTGCGTACTGTGCGGCTTATGCGGAGTCATGACGTTCGAACCCGACGCAGCGCCGACGATTTCCCCCGCGACGAGCACCTGGCATGGAAGATCGCCGAGGTCGCGGCCGACCCGGTCGCCGTGCCCGCGGACACCGAGGCCATGGTGATCAACCGCATCATCGACAACGCGGCGGTCTCGGCAGCCTCGGTGAACCGCCGCTCGACCGCCGCGGCCCGCGCCCAGGCACAGGCCCACCCGACCTCCGCCAGGGGAGCCAAGGTGTTCGGTGTCCAGGGTGACTACTCCCCGGAATGGGCGGCCTGGGCCAACGGGGTCGCCGTGCGCGAGTTGGACTTTCACGACACCTTCCTGGCCGCCGAGTACTCCCACCCGGGCGACAACATCCCGGCGCTGGTGGCGGTCGGGCAGCACCTCGGGATCGGCGGAGCCGACCTGATCCGCGGCATCGCAACCGGTTACGAGATCCAAATCAACCTGACCAAGGGAATCTGCCTGCACGAGCACAAGATTGACCACGTAGCTCACCTCGGCCCATCGGTGGCCGCAGGACTGGGCACCATGCTGCGGCTGGACAAGGAGACCATCTATTCCGCGATCGGACAGGCGCTACACCTGACCACGTCCACCCGGCAGTCCCGCAAGGGCCTGATCTCCAGTTGGAAGGCGTACGCACCCGCCTGGGCGGGCAAGGTCGCCATCGAGGCCGTCGACCGCGCCATGCGCGGCGAGGGCGCGCCCGCACCGATCTGGGAGGGCGAGGACGGGGTGATCGCCTGGCTGCTCTCGGGTCCGGAGCACACCTATCGGGTCCCGCTGCCCGAGCCCGGCGAGCCGAAGCGCGCCATTCTGGGCAGCTACACCAAGGAGCACTCGGCCGAATATCAGAGTCAGGCGCTGATCGACCTGGCCCGCCGGATGCGCGAGGACATCGGCGATCTCGACCAGATCGCCACGATCGAGTTGCACACCAGCCATCACACCCATTACGTCATCGGCACCGGATCCGGCGACCCGCAGAAATTCGATCCGGACGCCTCCCGAGAAACGCTGGACCACTCCGTGATGTACATCTTTGCGGTCGCCTTGCAGGACGGAACCTGGCACCACGAAAGGTCTTACACGCCAGAGCGGGCGCACCGGGCCGACACCGTCGAACTGTGGCGCAAGGTCTCGACGGTCGAAGATCCCGAATGGACCCGGCGCTACCACTCTTCCGATCCCGCGGAGCAGGCGTTCGGCGCCCGCGCCGAGGTCACCCTCAAAAGCGGTGAAGTCATCGTCGATGAGATCGCCGTCGCCGACGCGCATCCGTTGGGGACCAGACCGTTCGAGCGTGAGCAGTACATCGGAAAGTTCAGCGAGCTGGCCGACGGGGTGGTCAGCGAAACCGAGCAGCGGCGCTTCCTGTCGGCGGCACAGTCCCTTTCGGACCTGCAGCCGGGTGCGCTGGGCGCGCTCAATATCGACGTCGCCCCGGCGGTGCTCGCCCAGGGGCCCGCGATTCCCTCGGGGATCTTCTGATGGGCGGCCTGATCGGCGCGGCGGTGCCGGCGGCGACCAAGCGGGCTGCGTTCCGCGCGGGGCTGGAAAGTGGCGAGCTGCAACGCTTCCCAGGCGCCTTCTCCCCGCTGGTGGCCAAGCTCGTCGCCGAGCTCGGTTTCGACGGGGTGTATGTCTCCGGGGCGGTGCTGTCGGCCGACCTCGGCCTGCCCGACATCGGCCTGACCACCCTGACCGAAGTCAGCGGGCGCGGAGCGCAGATCGCCTCGGTCACCGACCTGCCCACCCTGATCGACGCCGACACCGGGTTCGGTGAACCGATGAGCGCCGCGCGCACCGTAACGGTCCTGGAGGACGCCGGGCTGGCGGGCTGTCACCTGGAGGACCAGCAAAACCCCAAGCGTTGCGGGCATCTCGACGGTAAGGCCGTGGTGCCGGCCGGCGAGATGGTCAAACGCCTGCGGGCCGCCGTGGCAGCCCGCAGGGATCCGAACTTCATCATCTGCGCCCGCACCGATGCCGCCGGGGTCGAAGGGGTGGCCGCGGCGATCGAGCGCGCCAAGGCCTACGCCGACGCGGGCGCCGACCTGATATTCGCCGAATCCCTGCAAACGCCGGCGCAGTTCGAACGATTCCGCGCCGCCGTGCATACGCCGTTGCTGGCCAACATGACCGAATTCGGCAAGTCGGAGCTCTTGACCGCCCAGCAGCTGTCCGACATCGGCTACAACGTGGTGATCTACCCGGTCACCACCTTGCGGCTGGCCATGCACGCCGTCGAGCTCGGTCTGCGGGAAATCGCCGACAGCGGAACGCAATCGGGCCTTCTGGACCGCATGCAACATCGCGGCCGACTCTATGAGCTGCTGCGCTACGCCGAATACACCCGATTCGATTCCGGCATCTACAACTTCGCGATTTGAAACTTCACCCCTCGAGGAGCCGTGCAATGAGCACCGTCGAAGACAACCAACCCCGCATCTACAAGGGCCTGGCCGGTGTCGTCGTCGACACCACCGCCATCTCCAAGGTGGTGCCGGAGACCAACTCCCTGACCTACCGCGGGTACGCGGTCCAGGACCTGGCGGCGAACTGCAGCTTCGAGCAAGTTGCCTACCTGCTGTGGCACGGCGAACTTCCCGACGAGCAACAGCTTGCACTGTTCAGTCAGCGCGAAC
>NZ_LZLU01000074.1:0-5142 GCF_001673415.1 Mycobacterium sp. 1165196.3
GGCGCGCACGCCTTCTGCCATGTATTCCTCGGCGTTGTCAATCATCCTGCGCCACAACATGTTCGCCAGGTCGCCACCGGTCTGCATGCTGCGCACCAGGTAAGCCATCAGCGGCGCGTACTCCTCGATCTCGGCCATCTGGGCGAACCACGTGGCGGGGTCGTTGGATTGCAGCGCCTCGGACTTGTTGCCGCGGATCGTCTCGGCGATATAGTCCTCGCACGCCTTGCGCAGGCCCTCTTTGGAGCCGAAGTGGTGAATGACCAGCGCGGCGCTGACGCCGGCCGCTTCGGCGATGGCGCGAAGGCCGACGCCGAACCCGTGCTCGCCGAATTGCTCGATGGCCGCATCTCTGATCCGGGCGGCGGCCGTCAGGTCGGCTGAACGCATGTTCAGTACGCTAAACGCATGTTCAGCCCGCGGTCAAGGAGGGCGCGCGTCAAAAATTCATAAAGATGCGGACCGTCCCGGTAAACCCGAGCTCAAGGCGACGGAGGCGCCTGGTGCGAAAAGATGGCCCGGGGCGACTCAGTCGCGAACGGCGGCCAGGATGCCGTCGCCGAGGGGCACCAGCGCCGGGGTGAGCCGCTCGTCCTCGGCGATCAGGCGCGCCGCCTCGCGCACCGCGACCACCTCGGCGTCGCGGGCGGCCGGATCGCCGGCCCGTCCGCCCAGCGCGGCGCGGTGCACCACGATCACGCCGCCGGGCCGCAGCAACCGCACACCCTCGACGACGTAGTCCGGCTGATCGATCGGGTCGGCGTCGATGAACACCAGGTCATAGGACGCGTCGGCGAGCCGGGTGAGTACCTCCTGGGCGCGGCCGCCGATCAGCCGCGTGCGCGACGGTCCGATGCCGGCTTCGGTGAACGCCTGCTTGGCCAGCCGCAGATATTCGGGTTCGAGGTCAATGGTCGTCAGCACACCGTCGTCGCTCATGCCGGACAGCAACCACAGGCCGCTGACGCCCGCGCCGGTGCCCACCTCGGCGACGGCCTTGCCGCCACTGAGCTTGGTCAGCAGGCTCAGCAGCGCACCGACCGCCGGCGTCACCGCGCCCGCACCGATGTCCACGGCCCGCTCGCGGGCGGCCGCCAACAGCGCGTCTTCCGATATCGAGGCTTCGGCGTGCGCGAAGAGCGCATCGGCCCGACTGGGCGCCGTCTGGCCGGGGGCTTCTGCGTCGGTGCCGTCCATGCCCGCAGCGTATTCCACTTCGCCGCGCGGTCCGGCAGGCGCGCCTGAGTCCGATCGGGGTGACACGCCCAACTGTGCCGATGCGTTTAAGGTCACTGCGCGATGGATATCTCCTGCACAGCGCAGGTAACGATACGGTTTCTCAGGTTCAGCTCAGACTGTTCATATACCGCACATACTCCGGTACGCGACGGTAGCCCTATGGATCGCGGAGGGCGTTGGACCGGGAATACCGACTGGGAACTACCTGTTGCCGCCAGTGACGAAGTGTCACTACTTGGCACGCCCGATTCGGAGGATTCGATCATCACCACGCTTCTCAGCCCCTCCAGCATGTCGCACGCGCAGGGGCTCCCCGCCGACGAGTGGGTGGAGCCGTCCGACGCGCCGCACGGCACCGCGGTGTTCGACGCGACCGGGGACAAGGCGGCCATGCCGTCGTGGGACGAGTTGGTGCGCCAGCACGCCGACCGCGTGTACCGGCTGGCTTACCGGCTTTCGGGCAACCAGCACGACGCCGAGGACCTCACCCAGGAGACCTTCATCCGGGTCTTCCGGTCGGTGCAGAACTACCAGCCCGGGACGTTCGAGGGCTGGCTGCACCGCATCACCACCAACCTCTTCCTCGACATGGTGCGCCGGCGCTCGCGCATCCGGATGGAGGCGTTGCCCGAGGATTACGAGCGGGTGCCCGCCGATGAGCCCAACCCCGAGCAGATCTACCACGACTCCAGGCTGGGCCCGGACCTGCAGGCCGCGCTCGATTCACTGCCGCCGGAATTCCGCGCCGCCGTCGTGCTGTGTGACATCGAGGGCCTGTCTTACGAGGAGATCGGCGCCACGTTGGGCGTCAAACTGGGCACCGTGCGCAGCCGCATTCACCGCGGGCGCCAGGCGCTGCGGGATTACCTGGCCGCGCACCCCGACCACGACGTGGCGCGCGCCAAGTCGGCGTAATCACCGGTCGCCCGCCTAACGTTCGGGCAGCTATTCAGCGGCTTTGCGGCCTTACCCTCGGTATCGCGCGGTCTGTCGCGCTACATTCGACATAAGGCGGCAATAAGAAATGAGTGGCGAGGAGTTGGTGATGCCCGATCGTGGACATGTGTTCCGCCGCGCGTTCTCCTGGCTCCCCGCTCAGTTCGCCTCCCAGAGCGACGCGCCCATCGGCGCCCCCCGCCAGTTCGGCTCCACCGAGCACCTGTCCGTCGAAGCGATCGCGGCGTTCGTCGACGGCGAACTGCGGATGAACGCCCATCTGCGCGCCGCGCATCATCTGTCGTTGTGCGCCCAGTGCGCGGCCGAGGTCGAGGACCAGAGCCGGGCCCGCGCGGCGCTGCGCGATTCGCGCCCCATCCGCATCCCCAGCACCCTGCTCGGCATGCTGGCCGACATTCCCTACGAGTCGCCCGACGACTCCTCCATGGCCGCCGACCGGTTCGCCGATCGGGACGGCCGGGAGCGGCGCAAGCGCCGGTAGCCGATCGGCGCCCCGCCCCTTCGAGGCGTCCCCCGCGCGCGTTCATGCCGACCGATGGCGGGCCATGGATACTAGGGTGGACACGGACAACGCCGGTGCCGCGTATTTCGCCCGGCAAAGGCCCGTCTCGAGCGCTCAAGCAGAGGATCCAAAAGGGACAACGTGACCTCCGACCAAGGCTACGACCAAGCAAAAGACAGCGGCAACCGCTTAGCGCCGCGCCCCATCTCGCGTCCGCCGGTCGACCCCGCGTCGCGCCGGGAGTTCGGTCGTCCCGAGGGGCTGCGCGGGTCGTTCGTGGCCGAACGAGTCCGTCCGCAGAAGTACCGCGACCAGGCCGAATTCCGGCCCAGCGACCGACCGGCCGACCCCGTATTGCAAGAGGCGTTCCACCGGCCGGACGGCAGCCCCGATTCGCTGCAGCGCCACCCGGTGGATGCCAATGCGCTGGCCGCCGAGAAAGACGGTGTGGGGCCCGACGAGCTCGACGACCCCTGGCGAGACCCGGGCGCCGCGGCCGCATTGGGCACGCCGGCGGTGCCGCCGTCGCGTTCCGGTACCGCCCTGGGTTACGGCGGCAAACTGGGCGTGCGCGACGTGTTGTTCGGCGGCAAGGTGTCCTACCTCGCGTTGTTGGTCCTGCTGCTGATCGCGTTGGTCATCGGTGTGCTCGGCGGGGTGATCGGCCGCAAGACGGCCGAAGTCGCCGAGGCCTTCACCACCTCGAAGGTGACGCTGTCCACCAGCGGCAACGGCGAAGGCCCGGCCGGCCGGTTCGCCAAGGTTGCGGCCGCGACGGCGGGCGCCGTGGTGACCATCGAGTCCAAGAGCGACCAGGAAGGCATGCAGGGCTCCGGCGTCGTCATCGACGGCCGCGGCTACATCGTCACCAACAACCACGTCATCTCCGAGGCGGCGAACAACCCCAGCCAGTTCAAGACGACCGTGGTCTTCAACGACGGCAAAGAGGTGCCGGCGAACCTGGTGGGCCGCGACCCCAAGACCGACCTGGCCGTGCTGAAGGTCGACAACGTCGACAACCTGTCGGTGGCGCGCCTCGGTGATTCCGACAAGGTGCGGGTGGGCGACGAGGTGCTGGCCGCGGGTGCGCCGCTGGGGCTGCGCAGCACCGTCACGCACGGCATCATCAGCGCGCTGCACCGGCCGGTGCCGCTGTCGGGCGAGGGCTCGGACACCGACACCGTGATCGACGCGCTGCAGACCGACGCGTCGATCAACCACGGGAACTCCGGCGGCCCGCTGATCGACATGGACTCCCAGGTGATCGGCATCGACACCGCCGGTAAGTCGTTGTCCGACAGCGCAAGCGGGCTGGGCTTCGCCATCCCGATCAACGAGGCCAAGCAGGTCGCCCAGACGCTGATCAAGGACGGCAAGATCGTCCACCCGACGCTGGGGGTCAGCACCCGGTCGGTGAGCAACGCGATCGCCTCCGGCGCCCAGGTGGCCAACGTCAAGGCCGGCAGCCCCGCGCAGAAGGGCGGCGTCCTGGAGAACGACGTCGTCGTCAAGGTCGGCAATCGCAAGGTCGCCGACGCCGACGAGTTCGTCGTCGCGGTGCGGCAGTTGACCATTGGCCAGGACTCGCCGATCGAGGTCGTCCGCGACGGCCGGCACGTCACGCTGACGGTCAAGCCAGACCCTGACCAAAGCTGATGTTCGGCAGCCTGAGCTGGGAGCACATGCTCGTCCTCGTCGTGGTCGGGCTGGTGGTCCTCGGGCCAGAGCGGCTGCCGGGTGCCATCCGGTGGACGTCCAACGCCTTGCGTCAGGCGCGCGACTACCTCAGCGGGGTAACCAGTCAGCTGCGTGAGGACCTCGGCCCCGAGTTCGACGATCTGCGCGTTCCGCTGAGCGAGCTGCAGAAGCTGCGGGGCATGACACCGCGCGCGGCGCTGACCAAGCATCTGCTGGACGGCGACGATTCGTTCCTGACCGGAGCCTTCGACAAACCGGCGAACGGCGCCCCGCCGCAAGCCCCGCACCCGGCCCCGCCCGCCGCGAACGGCCAGGCACTGGCGGCCGAACAGCAGTCCGGCGGTCACACGCCGTTCGATACCGACGCGACCTGAACCGTCAGCGCCGGGTCGGATCGAGCCCGAGCGATACGCCGGCCAGCCCGCGCTTGCGTGACGACAAGCTGTCGGCCACCCCGCGCAGCGCCTTGCCGACCGGCGAATCGGGCGCGCTCAGCACCAGCGGCGTGCCGGAGTCGCCCGCGGCGACCAGCTCGGGATCCAGCGGGATCTGACCCAGCAGTGGCACGTCGGCGCCCACCGCGCGGGTCAGCCGCTCGGCCACCTGCCGGCCGCCGCCCTCGCCGAACACCTGCAGCGTGGAGCCGTCGGGCAGGGTGAGGCCGGACATGTTCTCCACCACGCCGACGACGCGCTGACGGGTCTGCAGCGCGATGCTGCCGGCCCGCTCGGCGACCTCGGCCGCGG
>NZ_LZLU01000075.1:0-41885 GCF_001673415.1 Mycobacterium sp. 1165196.3
ACCCACTCGCCGCGATGCCGAAAACCCGACGCGGTCGTACCGGTGTCCACGGGCACCACCGCGCCCCGTTGCGGCGCAACGCCTTTGGACCTGGCGGTGTAGGCGGCGCGCAAGTCGGTCTGGTCCGGCAGCGGTCCATTGGTCAGCTGGCCCCAGGCGGCGGAGACGGTCGGAAAATATCCCAGCCACGCGTTGATGGTCAGGCCCGCGCTCAACAGGCAGAACGATGCCGCGAACACGCACACATTGCGTCGCCACCACCCGGCGCGGCGCCAGCTGGCGACTGCGACCGCGACGGCCGAGCCCGCCAACGTGGTCCACAGCCACATTTGCCATGGCGGCGGTTCGCTGGCCAGCCCGAGGGTGCTGTAGTACCAGTGCGTCGCGGCGCCGGTGACAGCGCCGACCGCCGCGACCAGCGGGACCCGCCGGCTCCACCAGCGCCGCCCCCGCCAGGCGATGGAGTAGGCCAGCGCCGCAACGGTCATGACTTCGACGGCAAGGGGGAGCGCCCCGTGCATCAGCGAAACGCCGCCGCCCGCACCGGTTTCCTGCGCCGCACGCGCCAACAGTGACTCGGCGCTCAGCGCGACCGCCCGCATCGCGCGCCGCGGTCAGACATCGGCGATGTCACGGCGGTCAGGCATCGGGGCGCGAGACGTCACCTCGCCACGCGCCCGTCTCGCCCGGTTGGCTTTCGATGAACTTCTTGAAGCGCTCCAAATCACCGTGGACCCGGGCCTTGAGGATGCCGAGTTTGTCGGCGGCGTTCTCGAGGAAACCCTCGGGATCGACGTCCATCTGAGTGGTCACACGCGTCTTGTCGTCGTCCAGGCGCTGGAAGGTGACGACGCCCGCGTGCTCGGGACCGCTGTCAGACTTCCACGCCACCCGCTCCTCGGGGTGCTGCTCGGTGATGGTGGCGTCGAACTCGCGCGAGATCGGTCCCACCTTGATGCGCCAATGTGTATGGGTGGCGTCGGTTTGCTGAACCTGCTCGACGCCTTCCATGAACTCCGGGAAGGACTCGAACTGGGTCCATTGGTTGTAGACGGTGCCGATCGGCTGGTTGACATCGATTGAGGCGGTAGTGGTGCTCACGGCTTCTCCCTGTTGTTCAAACGTATGGCTGTACTACCCGCGCCGGTTCGCCAGAAACGTCGGGGTTGCTTTCAGGCGTGCCGCAGCACCAGTAACTCGCCGGTCAACATTCCGTTGGCAGGAGCGGTGGTCGGCGGGGGCGACGGGCGATGTTCAGCTGGCGCAATATGCGGTGGTTGCTGGTAACCCCGCCATACCCGATTGCGCCGTATTCCCCGGGGGTTGCTGGTTACGCGCTAGGGACACGGCCCGGCCACTTCACCCATACAAGGGGGCAAGGGAAAGCACAAGCCGGACGAGTTCAGCTTGGCGGTGTGTGCCGGTCTTCTCGAAGACGTGTCGGAGGTGGGTCTTGACCGTCGTTACGGACACCGACAACTCCTCGGCGATCGGGTTCAAACCTTCGGCTCGTGTCACCATCAGCGCGATTTGGGCTTCGCTCTTTGTCAGACCATACAAGCGCCGTAAAAGCATCGCGGGAGGTTCGGTTTCTCGTTCGGGGTCGATGATCACGACGATCACTCGCCCGTACCGCGGGGAGCTAACGGTCCTCGGGTCGATCGGTAGTACGTGAACGATGTAAGGTCGCCGCCCGGAGGGCCTGGCGCAAATGAATGACCCACCCCAGATGTCTTGGGTGTGGAAATCGAGTGCAGCCGCGATGCCTTCTTGCAGCATCGCGTCGGCTCGTCGTGTTGCGGCTTCCAGGCGTCCCTTGCGGATCCGCAGTCCGTCGTCTGAGCGCAGCACGCGCTCGGCCGCAGGGTTGGTATAGATGGGCCTGCTTCCGGGCGCAAGGATGACGATAGCCTGTCTGGCATTCTCGCTGGCCCAGACGAGGTCGCCACCGCGATGGGCGATGTCGGAGACGTGCAGCTGCATCCGCAGGGCTTGTTCGAAGTGGGGCACCAAATGCCGTGCTAACGCCACATTTTCAGCGGTGTCGAACCGTTCCGACCGTCTGGGCGTCGCTAGGGCAAGACTCGTGGCGCTTGGAGAATCGCTAAGACGGACGAACATTCCATCCTCGAAACCGTTGGGGCGGGCCCAATCCGTTGCGAATTCGCACCGTTCATAGGGCCACATCAGTTCCGCGCCGGGGCGCACAACACCCACAGGGCCGCTCTGGACCGCCGACAGCACATGGTCGAGTCGGGCAAAGTGCTCGGCATAGCTCTTGGCTGCGTCGGCTGGAATCTCGGCGTGTTTGATGATGCGTGTGGCGCCGTCGCTGACCACTAACGCCGCGCTCACACCGCCCCCAAATGCGCGGCCGACATCAGCCATGGTCACGTCCCAGCGTTCGGGAGTGATGACCGCGGAGTAAACCCCCGAAACTATCCGCGAGAACTCATCGAGTGTGGCCATCTTCGGCGTCCCGGTACCACCGCTGATGCTGCATATGCCCGTCCTGTGATTGGTCCGCAAAGCCTAACGCAAATCTCCTCCGTTTGGATGAGGCATCTCCGCATCGCGGCAGCGCTAATTAGCAGGAGGGCCGGTACAGGAGTCGACCGGCCGCATCTGGAGGAGCGGGGATGAAGTGCCTGGTGACCGCTGATGAAGATCATCGTCACCGGCGGCAACAGAGGGGTCGGCCGGGCGAAGGCTGCGGCGCTGGCCGCTACCGGTCACAGCGTGATAATCGCCTGCCGATCCCGGCCAACGCGGCACGAGCCAACATCGCAGCGGTCAGCACTGACCTGCCCGCCGGAATCTATCGGGCGCCTCGGTTCAAGCAGTCGGGAAATCCCAAGGCGACCAAAGTGCGGGAGAAGGCGTGCGACCCGGTGATGGCCCGCCGACTGTGGGAAATGTTGGCCGAACTGACCGGCTGTGATTGGCCGGCACCGCACCGACGCAACGAAAGGCCGGCAGTCCCATGAAATTCTCACTCGCCCTGCCCAACTCAGTGCGCGTCAAGGCGCTCACGCAGCCCTGGGAACTCGGTGTGACCGGCGCTGATCAAACCGTCATGGCCAAACGCGTCGATGAACTCGGCTACGACATGATCGTCGTTCCCGAACACTTCATCGTCCCCAAATCACACGTCGAGCTATCCGGGCCACACTACTTTCACTCCACGGTGGCCCAGGCTTTCATCGCCGGCGCCACCCAACGCATTCGGGTCAATTCATTCGTCACCATCCTCCCGCTGCAGCATCCCGTCGTCATGGCCAAAGCGCTGTCAACCGCGGACTGGATGAGCAACGGCCGCATCACCGTTACCTTCGGAGTCGGTTGGGACGCAGAAGAATTCGACATACTCGGGGTGCCCTTCGGTGAACGTGGCCGGATAGCCGATGAATACCTCGCCGCCATCCTCGAACTGTGGACCAGCGAAGCGCCCAGCTTCGACGGCCACTACGTCTCCTTCAAAGACGTGGCGTTCGAACCGAAGCCGGTGCAAAAGCCACATCTGCCGGTCTGGATCGGCGGCGATGCAGAGGCGGTGCTCAAACGCGCCGCGCGTTTCGCCTCGGGTTGGTCGCCGTTCCTGACCAAACCCGAGGACATCCCCGCCAAACTCGACTTCATCAAATCCCAACCCACCTACGACGGCCGCGACTTCGAAGTGGTCTACGGCCTTGGCACCTCGCGCGTCGGCGAAGGCCACGTCGTCATCGACGATCCCACCCAGCGGCCCGGGATGAGCGCCCAGGAAATCATCGACCAGCTCGGCTGGTTCGCGGAACTGGGCGTGACGATGACCGGGCTCCCAGTCCCACCGGTCAGTGACGTCAACGCCTACCTCGACTACGCACAATGGGTCATCGAAGACATCAAACCGAAACTGCAATAGCCACAGAAGGATTCACGGTGGGGCGTCAGGCAGAGGTCTTGCACGGTGTCAACGAAATCGTCCCAAACTAGGGGTGTATGGAACTGGACCGAGATAGTGCTGGCCTTGTCGTCAGTCACTCAATACTCTGGGCCTCGGACGTGCGTGGAGCATGAATCACCGGGGCACATGGACACCGGCGAGCGAGGTTATCCGACAGACGGACGGAGAAGGAGATGAAGCGTGCGGCTGTTGTCGGCGGCGGACTAGCCGGCCTCAGCGCTGGCTACCGGCTACACCGGTTGGGTTGGGAAGTCACGGTTTTTGAATCGCTGGGCCGTGTCGGAGGACGGGTGTGGTCGGAGTCCGAGAATGGCTTCCTGTTCGACCTCGGTCCGACCATCGTCACCGACGGCTACAGCGAATACATGAAATTGGTTGCCGACGTGGCCTTGTCAGACCAGTTGGTCGATTGCCCGCCGGAAATCGCTGTGGCGGAAGGCAATAACCTTCACATCATCGACACGCATAAACCGCTCAGGTCATTTCTTTCAACCAAACTGCTATCCCCGACAACGAAACTGCGGCTACTGGCACGTGGACTGCGGCTGATCAAACCGCTGTACGGCATGAACCCCTACGACCTGAGGAACCGTGTCCAGTACGACACCGAATCGATCGAAACCTACGTCGACCGTGTGTTCGGACGCGAGCTGAACGAAGCGTTCTTCGAGGGCGTGACACGGTCAATGGTGACCAGCACACCCGGCGGTGCGTCGGTAGTCGGCTTCCTTGCCGGCGCGGTCACTGCGTCGGGCAAGATGCAGACCCTCACGGGAGGCCTGCAGCGACTACCCATCAAGGTGGCCGCGGAACTCGACGTGCGCCTCAACTCACCCGTCTGCGCTGTGCGCCGTACTGACCGCGGAGTGGAGGTTCGGTACCAGAACGGCTCGGGGACCGAGTGCCAGGAACGCGCAGACGCGTGTGTGATCGCCACGCCGTTCGGTGTCGCCGCTGACTTGTATCCACCACTGCAAGGACCGGGGGCCGACATGCTGAAAAGGGGGAAGGACACAGGTTGCTCCTCGGTGCAACTGACTTATTCCAGGCCCACCGAGAAGCAACCGTTCCTCGTGATGGTGCCCGCGGCCACTGCCCGTGAGATCAGCTCGTTGTATCTCGATCACGTCAAAGCACCCGACCGCGCACCCGCCGGTACCAGCCTCATCACCGCGTTCTTTCCTCACACCCCGGCTATCGACTTGTCGACCTGGAGTGACGATCGTTTGACGACGACTACGCGGGAGCTGATCGAGCGGATTTTCCCTGAACTTCGTGACCACTTTGTCACCACTCGCGTCACCTGCTGGACATATGCCGCCAATGAGGCCGAGGTGGGCTACTACAAGGCCCTGCAACGATTCCTCGATAACTATCCGGCCGACGAACCGGTACAAGTCGCTGGCGACTATATGGCCTTACCCTCGCAAGAATCCGCCGTCGTGGCCGGTGTCAAGGCAGCTCGGAAGATCCACGCGGCGCAGTCAGAACGCGCAGCACCAGCCCGCGCTGGTTGACCGCTCAACGCACGACCGTGGAGCTCTTACCGACGAGTTGCCTGGCAGCTCTGACGACCGGAACAAACTACCGAAACTTAGTTAGGGATCGAATGTCGACCGCAAATCTGCCGCCACGATTCGACTTCACTGATCCGGATCTTTTACGCGAGTAGGCTGCCGGACACAGAACTAGCCGAACTGCGCAGAGCAGCGCCGATCTGGTGCACAGCGAGCCGGCGATTCATTGCGCGCAGTTGTTACAGACGATGTCAAATGCTTGCAGCCGCGGCTGATCTCCGGATCCCGACAGCCGTCTCCCCGCTAGGGCTTTAGCGGTCTGACGTGACGGGCAGAACGTCGAGACGCCAGTAGGGGAGAGGAGTGCCAGGTCAGCATGTCGAGCAGTCGCGGACCGGTGATTTGGTCGAGGTGGCGCCTAGGGTGCCCTCGTTACCGAGCGCCGCTCGGGTAGAGCCTCGGATTCCGGGTTGTGCTGCGACCGTTAAGGAGCGTTGCCGCAATCTTGATCTCGCACTCTTACCGTGGATATACGAGATAACGCCTATTGGCGACCGAAATCCCGGGGGTTCATATGACGACCGCAATCACCGCGCTTGAGGCAATCGAGGATGCGGACGACGCGAACGATCTTCTTTTGGCTGTCGCAGCAATGAACGCATCTGCGCCCCTGCGGGGCACCGTTCATGTCGACAAACCGCGCTGGCGCCTCACGGAAGAAGAGATCGTGGGCGCGTCGATGACGGTGATTTTGGTGTCCCTCATGGTGGTAATCAGCGTCGCCGTGGGCACGGCCTTGACAATGAGCTAGCGACCGGAGATTACTAATCCGGTCAACCCGCACGCACACAAAGGTGAGGCGCTTTCAACGGTTGCATATGGGCACATTCCGCAACCATCCGAGATTCTGCCGACGCCACGGAGCCGCTTCGTCGCGTTCGTTGTCGAGGGCGATTCGCTCTGACGTGGTTCACATAGCTTCGCCGCGTCGGCCCTAACCTTTAACCCTCGAGCGTCATCTGACTACACACATTCACCCGCCGGCGAAGACAGCCTTGCCGCCGACGACCAAGTCATCGATGCCGCGCAATTATTCTTGTTGTGAAACATGAAAAGAAGGCCGCAACTCTACATCTAGCCCCCCATGTTCAGCTTGGCCGTCTTACCAGGCGAGAGGATGGAGAGAGGCCGAACCAATGCAGGAACACCCCACATGAGCAACATCGATACCGAGAAGAACTACCGCGTTCCTTACGAGCTGTTCCCAACCGACGCATTTGAGCTGCCCGCAGTCCTGCAAAAGCTTCGTGATCTTAGGGATTCGGCTGTCGGCGCCGAGGTCGCCGCGAAGATGGACCAGGCGACTGCCGAGCTCGCTGCCGCCGAGCCGCTGGCCGGGATGCCGAGTGTCGGAGACACCGCACCGAAGTTCGAACTGGTCAACCAGACCGGCATCATGGTGTCGTTGGATGACTTGCTGACCGCTGGGCCCGTGGTGGTGATCTTTTATCGCGGTGTGTGGTGTCCGTTCTGCAGCCTCACCTTGCGGGCATACGAGCAGCACTTGCCCGAGCTTCGCGCGATGGGGTCGTCGTTGGTCGGGATCTCGCTGCAGACCCCTGACGACTCGCTCACGACAGCCGAGCGCAACGCTCTCACCTACCAAGTCCTGAGCGATGTCGGCGCCACGGTGTCGCGTAGGTATGGCCTGATATTTGCACTTCCTGAATTCCTTCAGGACACCTACCGAAAGCTAGGGCACCCGTTGCCGGCATTCAATGGCACCGCCGACTGGGAACTAGCCATTCCCGCAAGTTTCGTGATCGACCGAGACGGAATTGTGCGGTTCGCCGACGCTATGGCTGACTACACACACCGGACCGACCCAGCCGAGGTCATGGCCGCCGTAAGAGAGCTCGCCTCCTCGTAGTCGGTCTGGACAGGGGCTCGACGCGGTCGTCAGCGAATTTTTGCACGCGGCGCCCGCTCGGGAGGTCACCGGTAACGTGGGCAACCGCATACCACAGGTCGCCGCATGCCGCATCTCGGGCAAGGCCTAAACCGCTTCCGTCTCAATTGATTTCGTCTATTAGGCGATAGATGATGCAGTATTGACCCGACGGTTTCGCAGATCCGATAGTGGCGACGGGACGGAGCTCCTGCCCGGCGACCCGAGAAGAGGGATTCGTGACAACCGTTGGTTTGCTAGACCGTTCGCGGATCGTTGCCAAGCCCGGGTGGAACCGCTGGCTGGTTCCCCCGGCAGCTCTTTCCATCCACCTGGCCATCGGCTCGGTCTACGCCTGGAGCGTCTTCAAGATTCCACTGGAGAAAACGCTGCATATCTCCGGTACCGCGAGCGCGATGCCGTTCACGGTCAGCATTGTGATGCTGGGCCTTTCGGCCGCAACGTTAGGTACGCGCGTCGACCACCGCGGTCCCCGCTGGGCGATGTTCATCGCCACCGCCTGCTTCTGCAGCGGGCTGGTGATCGCGGCACTCGGCGTGACGGCGCATCAATACTGGCTCGTGGTGTTCGGTTACGGAGTGGTTGGCGGCGTCGGGCTCGGCATCGGCTACATCTCGCCGGTGTCCACGCTGATCAAGTGGTTCCCAGATCGCCCGGGCATGGCGACCGGCCTGGCCATCATGGGCTTCGGCGGAGGAGCGCTGATCGCGTCGCCGTGGACAAGCACCTTGCTCGACGCGTTCGGCCGCACCACCGCCGGTGTTGCCAGAACCTTCCTCGTGATGGGCTGCACCTACGCACTTTTCATGTCGATGGGCTCGATGCTGGTGCGGGTACCGGCTCCGGGGTGGACGCCAGATGGCTGGGAACCCAAATCGCACAAGACCGGAACGTTGATCAGCGCGCCCAACATATCGGCTGCCAACGCGATCAAAACGCCCCAGTTCTGGCTGCTGTGGGTGGTGCTCTGCTTCAACGTGACCGCTGGGATCGGCATCCTCGAGAAGGCTGCGCCGATCTATCAGGACTTTTTCCCGACTGCTGCCCCTAAAGCGGCTGCGCTGGCGTCGGCGGCCGCCGGCTATGTCGCACTACTGTCGCTGGCCAATATGGTAGGCCGGATCGGCTGGTCGTCGTTGTCAGATCTGTTGGGTCGCAAAAACATGTACAGGATCTATCTCGGCGGTGGCGCTCTGTTGTACGTGGCCATGGAGCTGACGACCAACTCCAACAAGGTCACCTTCCTCGTCTGCACGCTGCTGATTCTGTCGTTCTACGGCGCGGGGTTCTCCACGATGCCGGCCTACCTGCGCGATCTGTTCGGCACCTATGAGGTTGGTGCCATCCACGGCAGACTGCTCACCGCGTGGTCGGTTGCTGGCGTGCTGGGACCACTGATCGTCAACGCGATCGCCGACTCGCAGAAGACCATTGGGAAACACGGCCCGGATCTTTACATCGTGTCGTTCGCGGTGATGATTGCACTGCTACTTGTCGGCGTCGCCTGCAACGAATTGGTCAGGCCCGTGGCTGGCAAACACCACGAGCTTGTCTTGCCCGAGGACGCCTTACTCGAGCCCACGACGTTCACTCAACGGCAACCCGAGAAACAATCATGACCAAGTTGAAAACCGACCGGCGCATCCATCCCGTCCTCGTCGCGTGGGCGTGGCTATGGGTCGGCCTCCCTTTCGTGTATGGCGTCGCGGAGCTATTGACAAAGGCGACCCAACTGTTCAGCAGCTGATGGGTGGACTCGACGACATCGTGGCATTTTGGACCGACCTTCTCCGCTAGGCACCAAGCGGATTGAGTTGATCGGCGGTGGCGTCATCGGCCGCGGTCGAGTTGCTCAGATCCGCGTACCCTTCGTCGGCGGCGAGCAGGTCGCGACCGGCCGCGGTGGCGTACCGGTAAGCCGCCATTTGTCCGCCGCGACGATACCGAGCGACTAAGCCTGGGGTAGGCGACGTGCGGTCGGGGCAGGACTGATTCATCGGATGAGCGTGGCGTAGTTACCGGTAACTCGCCATATTCGATCTGTGCCTATTCCTCAATTGCAGCAGACCTAAGCCCCAGGACCAATCGGTGGGTTCATCTTGGGGTTCGATCCTCGACCAGGGTAGGTGGCGGCGGCTGAAGGGTAATCTGCTCCTCGACGTAGACCGTGTCTTGGGCGGGTGCTGCGCTGAGGGCCTCTTTGGCGATCGCGGACGCGAATTCGTCCAGGGTGGGGAGTGGGCCGAATGCGCGGCGTCTCGATGGCATCGGGGTCTCGCCGCTCAAGCAGTCGGACAATGATGGTTCCTTCGATCATGTCGCCGGAGACGACACTCAGCGAAACCCCTCGCTGTGCGAGGTCGGCGCGCATGGCCCGACGAGAATCTTCGCAGGCTCGCTTACTTTCCGCGATCGGGATGTACTCTGCGGGTACCGATTTGAGCCCATGGAAGTGCGCTTGATGGCTGGTGACAAAGACGACGCGGCCGCCAGGCTTCGCCGGTTTGGCTGCCCCGCCTCTTGCCGGCTTCGATTTCTGCGTCGCCAAAGCGCGACTCGCATACACGCCGGGGGTTCGCACTAGAGGGCGCGCCACCAGAGGTTGTGGTTGTCGCCGTCACCGCGGTGAGCTAGATGCGTGAAGCTGTCCGCATGACAGATCGCCGGACCTCGCGACGTGTTGCTTCCCGCGATGGCAATCTGCCCACCGAACTCCGCCCCGTCGAAGCTCGTGAAGAACACACGAGGGTCACCGTCGATTCCTTTCCAAGCCAGAAGAATCCGGTCGCCGCGGACAGTGGCCGAAGGTGCCTCGGTCGTGCCGATCGGGTGTCGCGCTTCGCCCGCGACCTCGATGTCCGGGAACTCGACGCGCTGCGGCGGCGTCCAGATGTCGTCACCGGCTCCGCTATTGTCGAGGCTCGAAAATATTACGTTCCGGGAATCGCCTGCTGATTTCCAGAAAAGATACAGGCGGTTCTGAAAAGCAACGATCGCTGGGCTCTGATCGGTTCGTGCAGTCGCATGTGCTTGCTGTGGGGTCCAGCCACCGTTTTGAAAGTAGGAAAACCAGATACGCGCATCACCGTCGATCCCTTTCCATGCCATTACTGGCCCAGTCCACGGCGCGTAGGCGAGCGCCGGACGGTGCGTGGAGCCGAAGTTGGCCAAGTGACTTCGCTGAGACCACACACCGTTTACGGAGCGCGTTGCCCAATACAAGCTCAAGTCGCCGTGGACTCCGCGCCAGGCCATCATCAAAGTGGTATGTCCGGCTTCGCCCAGGCTCACTTCACACAGCGCGGGCCCGAGATACGAGAACCCGTTGGGCACCTTGACTTGAGGTGACCATTGGTTGCCGTCCAATTCGGCTATATAGATCTGCTTGTCATCTTCGGTCCCCTTCCACGCCATATGAAGTGTGTGTGTCGAAGGCCCGCCGAAAAAGAAGTTAGTAGTGACAGCCAGTGCAGGAGAGTCAGACGTAGCGCGGTCGCTCAATCGGATAAGCGGGCGCCAACCATAGACACCCAACAAAGCCTCTTGGCTGTTTCGGTCAACGGCCGGGAAGGCGCCCAGGTTGCTCCTGTTGTACGGATACATGATTGAGTTCTTGGAATTGTCATGTCGCAGCCCGAGAATATGCCCGATCTCATGCAAGGCAACGATGTACAGCATCGACTTTGTCCATGTTTCTGCAGAGTCAAGATTCAGCTGCCCCTGGTTATTTGTTCCTGGATAACCCCCGATCCCGAGGACCCCGCCGGCAGCACCGAGCTGTGCATCAAGCGCCTTCCCTCCGAATGTCACAGTGATATCTGCGGCAGTTGCCGTTTGCGTGAAGGTCAAGATGCCATTCGATGCCGTCGTCCACGCCCCAAAGGCGTCGACTATTTCAGCTGTCACATCGGCTGGCGAGAGTCCCTTGGCTGCGTTGGCGTTGACGATACGGAAGGTAAGCGTAGTGGTGCCCCACCGCCCTTGCGGCTCACCGTAAGTCTTTATCCCGATACCGGATGTGCCTGGAGCAGGATCTTTCACACCGCAGTAGGACTGGCTTAGCGTCACCGTGATGTGCTTGATGATGTCCTTCGCAGATTGGCTAAGTTTGCCGTCTTGGATAGCGATGTGACCATTCAGAGCACCGTCGTTTCCGGTCGCAACGACAGCGCGCTTCAGCGCTTCGGCAAGCGCCG
Source organism: Mycobacterium sp. 1165196.3 (assembly GCF_001673415.1). Taxonomy (NCBI): domain Bacteria; kingdom Bacillati; phylum Actinomycetota; class Actinomycetes; order Mycobacteriales; family Mycobacteriaceae; genus Mycobacterium; species Mycobacterium sp. 1165196.3. The sequence continues at coordinate 11,629 of NZ_LZLU01000075.1, forward strand.
GAGATAGCTGGCCGTCTGCCGCGACATCAGCTGGAGCCTTATTGAGGAAGCCCTTTTCGATAAGGATGTCACGAACGTGATCGATATCAAGATTGCCGGTCACGGTTTACTCCTTGTCCTTGGATGTGGGCTGCTGGGAATTGCACAGGCGCTTCTCGATTTGTCGTCCGAAGCGTAGAGCCGGTAATCGCCCAGTCGCATGCGTAGTCGACTACTTCATCACGCACCAAATCGCTCAACTCCACGCGCAAGCGTCGGTGGAAACACGAGGAAATGAGCAGCAGCGCAAGGGCGCAAGGGGCAAGCACCAGCCGGTGATTCATCTGATGAAACGGCGTACTTTAGTTGACATAATGTCGCTTATCGGCAAAAGCCAATCGCGAGCTCACGCCAACCACGGCGATGACCACCCGTTTTGGGGTTTTGACCGCACCTCAGTGCAGCGTCGCCTGCCGCCGCGGCGATAAGCGTTATCAGCGGGCGCTTGAGTCCGGGCGCCGCGAATCGATGGCGGACGGTCCATTCGAGCGACGACCGCCAAGTGGGCATGTTGCGGCGCGCAATGGGTGTTCGCTCGCCCCTCCCGCCTTCCTGCCGCAGACACCAATTCGTCACTGTGACGAATACCCATGTCCCGCAAGCGCTTCGAAGGTCTCACGCGTTGGCCGGCGGCCCGGCGGCAACTCGGGGTGCCTTCCCGATCCAATCACCAGTGGCGGACAAGCCAACACCGCACGGGTGGGCTACGAAGCGATAAATGCCCGCACCGAACGCGGGTATCCCCATCCCCCGTCCTCACCGCGCCCCACCGCTATTCGTCACTGTGACGAATAGCGGTGGGGCGCAGGACTATTCGGCGATCCATCCGCATTGCAAGCCGGGACGTTCTCGCGGCGTCGAAGTCAGAGCTGGATCTGCCCACCGTCGACAGCCAGCTCCGCGCCGGTCATGAAGCTGCTCTGATCAGACGCCAGGAAAAGCACCGCGGCGGCAATCTCCTCCGGGCGTCCTAACCGCTTCATCGGCACCTGATCGGCCATGCCGTCGAGCAGATCCTGCTTCTGGTCCCCAGGTGCCAGCCCGGCGAGTCCGGGAGTTTCGATCGGGCCGGGAACGACGGTGTTCACCCGAATCTTGCGGTCGACGAGTTCCGCGGCCCAGGTGCGGCCAAGGGACCGGATGGCCGCCTTTGAAGCCGCGTAGAGGCCAAACGCCGGGACGCCTTCGGAGGCCGCGGTGGATCCGGCGAGGATGATCGACGCGCCTTCATTGAGCAGCGGCAGCGTCTTCTGGACGGTGAACACCGTGCCGGCGACGTTGCGGTCGAAGTTGTTCCGATAGTGTTCCGGTGTCACATCGGCGAGGGCCGCAAAGTCGCCACCGCCCGCGTTGGCGAAGACCACGTCAAGCCCTTTCCCATGCGCGGAGATTTCGGCGGCCAAGACATCCAGATCGCCCGGCTTGCTGATATCGCTCTGCACCCCATGGGCGCCGATCGAGGCGGCTGCTTCGTCGAGGCGGGCGTGGTCGCGACCGGTGATGAAGACGTATGCGCCTTCGTCGACAAACCGCTGCGCCGTAGCTAGGCCGATCCCCGAGGTTCCACCGGTGACCAGTGCCGTCTTGCCGTCGAGCTGTCCCATGATCGGACTCCGTTCTTTAGCGGGTGTGCGTCGCCGCAATACAACGTAGGTGATTTATCACCTATTCCGGCGTGTTCAACACCGTCCACAACCGAACGATCCGTTCATTGGATATCTCGGCCACATCGAAGCCCGATGCGACAGTGCTGTCGTCCGGGGTGCGTACTTCCCACGCCAGAAACCCCAGTCCACGGGTCTGGCGGACCGGACCCGCCTTCACGAAATGGAGGCCGGGGAGTTTGGCCTGCAGCGCAGCGGCTTTGGCGTTCAATTCGTCATGACCGGACGCGGTACCTTCGTCGTCGATCCACTGCACATCATCCGCATACGTCTTGGCGATCGCCTCGGCGCGGCGCTGCGCGTCACGTTCGTCGAATACGGCCAGCAGGTTGGTTTCCATCAGATGGCTGATGACATCGCTCACGTGGCGACCCTCTCAATTATATGATGTTTCACCTAATTCTAGCTGAGCGCGGGCGGTAGCGAGCTGTTGTGATTGAGGTTGACATGAATATGCTCCAGGGCAGCGGTGAAGGGTGCGAGCAGGTTCTCCGGCAAGGGATCGAAGAACAGCCTGCGAACCAGGTCGACGTGACCGGGAGCGGCTTCATCGATGGCCTGCCGCCCACGCGGGGTGAGAGCGACATTGGTGGTCCGGCCATCACCAACGCTTGGCCGCCTTTCGGTCAGGCCGCGTTCCTCCATGCGCCGCAACTGATGTGACAGCCTGCTGCGCTCCCAGCCGATGTGCGCCGCCAGATCGCTGACACGCATGCCGTCGCCGCGGTGACCGCTGAGTGCGACCAGCACGTCGTAGTCGGCCAGCGACAATCCCGATTCGGCCTGCAACTGGCGGTTCATCTCGTAATTCATTCGCAGCTGCACGCGCATGTAGGTGATCCAGGCGCGCTGCTGTTTCGGCGTTAGCCACACCTGCTTCGGTGATGTGTCCCGCGCTTTGCTTGTCGTCACGCTTGTCAGTATGACGGCCTTCGCGCCATTTGAAGCCAACCCCGGTGCTTTTGGTGCGGTCGAGCTTGTGGTGAGCCCGCTCCCCTCCCCACTGTCAACCCTGGCGAATACGTCACTGTGACGAATAATCCTGCATCAGCAGCGTCATTGGCCCTACACATTCAGGGCCAGGGTCCGCTACCGCATGGGGCGCGTGCGGCGATGCGTGTCGGTTGACCAAAGGTGACCGCAATCCGAGCACTGCAAGTGCACCAGCGTGCCCCTGTTGCTCAGCAGATACTGCCAGTGCGTATCGCAGTTACGGCTGCTTCGGCAATCGCCACAAATCGTGCGGTGATCGCAGCGCGGGCAGGGCAACCATGCGCGGCGGGCACGGTCGGCGGTCGGATCAATCGGCAGCACGAGCGGCCGTCCGTTCGGGCAGTACACCGGCGCGGACCAACTCGTCGTAGACCCGTTGCTGCTCGTCGTCCAGGTTCGAGTACAACATTTCGTAGGCCTGTTCTTCCTGGGCGAGCACGGCAATGGGGTCCCAGTCGTCAGTCATCGCCTCGACCACTGCGCTGCGTCGGCGCGCCTCGTCGAGGGTCAGGTCATAGGCGAAGTTGAGGTCGGCCATTAACGCTCCCAGCCGTTAGATTTGCGAACGAACGGCCAGGATGACCCGATTGACGTCGGCAGGGCTATGACCCACGTCACTGTTACTGGTTGAGCTTCGTCACACTTCGCGTCGCGCACGACCCTCGCACCGGGCGCCCCATCCGGCCCGCGGGCCCCGACTCCCCGTTCCCCGGCCTTTCACCGGCAATACATCACGGTGACGAATATACTTGCAGGACAGCAGTTTTGGCGACGCGCCGATTGACGGCCTCAGGCGGTGTGCGGCGGGAAATACATCTCTTGCTTCACGGTGCATACCAATGCGCCGTTGCGGTTGAACATGGCCCCACTGGCCAACGCCAAGGAACCAGCGCTACTCGGTGAGGACCGGTCGTAGAGCAGCCAATCCGACAACGCCGCCGGGCCGTGAAACCACACCGAATGGTCTCGTTGAGCGGACGCCCCGACACCACCGCGCGCCGCATATGCCGGCTCCGTCAACGTCACCGCCGACAGGTAAGCCACCAGGCTTGCGGTCAACACCGGATCGTCGGGAACGTGCCCGTCGGGGCGCCACCACATCAGCGCGCGTGCGGGCGGAGCGACCTCGGTGTCGATGATGCGGCGCTCGAACCAGCGCAGGCTCGCCCACCGCCCTCGGGCGCTCTCGTCGGACTCCGCCAGATGCGGCGCAACCCACGGCAAGGATTCTGGGGCAGCAGCCGCCGGCATGGGCGGTTGGTAGACGACCTGCGCGTTTGCGGAATCGGTGACCTTGAACGATGACATCGCTTCCATCAAAATCTTGCCGTCCTGGCGCGCCGTCACCCGGCGCGCCGAAAAGGTCCGGCCCTCTTGAAGATCGACAACCTCGAAGTCCACCGGCCGACGCGAATCGCCGGGCCGCAGGAAGTACGTGTGGACGCTGTGCGCCGCCCGGCCCGGCGCGGTGTGGCTTGCGGCCAACAAAGCCTGAGCGGAAATATGGCCACCCAGAATGTGGTTGGCGGGCGCGGGCAACTGCTGCCCGACGAAGAGCCACTGGTCGACCCTCTCGAGCTCCAAGGTGGCGAGCACGTCGCCCAGCGAAGATGACATCGACCCGTATCTTGCCGGACCTTTCTCAGACGCTGATTCGCCGGTACCGCTCCAACCGCCGCAAGGCTTGCGCCGGCGCCGGCCCCGGCGCGGGCTGCAGTGCGTTGTCGAGCCGGGCGCGGACGGCGGGAACGTCGAGATGCATCCCGATGGCCACCAGACAATTGGCCATGGCTCCCCGCGGCGCCTTCGCGATGTGGATTCCGCTCCCCACCAGATTGACGACATACTCCCGGACGGTGGTGCGGTGCCGCACCGCGACGACGCCTTTCAGCCTGAACACCTGCGGCGGCGGCTCTTCGAGAAGGTCGACCAGGGCATCGGGGTCCACGCAACCGGAGCTGCTGACCGTGACGGCATCGGCGTGGACGTGCACGTGCTCGTGCTCGTGATCGGCCGCCAGGTCCAGAAACGAGAGTTGCCCGACCTGACCGGACGTGGCCGAGGCGTCGAACAGCAGTGCCGGGTCTATCTGGCCACCCGTGGTGCCGACGACGGGTACGCGCGGATTGCGTTGTGCCGCCCGCTGTGTGACGCGGTGCAGCACCGTCGACCGCTCATTTTCCGGAACCTGGTCGAGCTTGTTCACCACGATGATCGACGCCGCGCCGTAGCGCACCGGCGGCAGGGCGCCGCGGTCGACGGTGTCGAAGTGATTCACGGCATCGACGACGTCGACAAGCCCACCCGGCCGGACCCCGCGTATCCCGCTGAAGCCGATGAGCCGCGCGATCGCCACCGGGTCGGCCACGCCGCTGGCTTCGATGACAATGGCATCGAGGCGCCGGGCGGGGTCGGCGAGCTTGATCAGTGCCTCATCGAGCCCGCCGCCGTCGGGCAAGCAGCAGATACAGCCTCCGGCGATCGAGGCCGGCTCGTCGACCTGACCGGCCACCAGACCGGCGTCGATGTTGATATCACCGAAGTCGTTGACCACCACTCCGATTCGCGTGCCTCGGTGGCGCAGCAGGTGGTTGAGCAGCGTCGTCTTGCCCGCTCCGAGGTGACCAGTGAGCGCGATGACGGGTATCGCAGCCAAAGGTCTCACCCTCCACATCGAGTCCGGACAGTCGATGCTAACCGCCGCAACATTCACCGTCTGCGTCCGGTTGTGGTGTCGCGCAGCGCAATCTATCGATCGCGCTAGAAAAGCCTGCCGGCGACCACGGGTTCCGGCTCTTCGAGCTCCAGCAGGAACCGCTTGCGCTTCAGCCCGCCCGCATAGCCGGTGAGGGATCCGTCCTTCCCGACGATCCGATGGCACGGCACCACGATGCTGAGCGGGTTGCGCCCGACCACCTGGCCGACTTCGTACGCGGTGGTGCCATCACCTAGCTCCGCGGCCAGCTCACCGTAGGTTTTCGTCTGCCCGTAGGCGACGCCCGACAGCAGATCCCACACGCGTTGCCGCCGGACATCACCCACCACCGCCAGCGGAAGATCAAACTGCGTGCGCTCGCCAACCAGGTATTCGCCCAGCTGGTCGGCCGCGCTGGCTAGAAGTTCATCAGCCGCCGCCTCCACCCGTAGACCCAGTGTGTCGGCGGTGGGCGGATGCCAGTGATGCCGGAAATACACGCCCGCCAGAGCGTCGCCGCTGGCGACGAGTGTCAGCTCACCCAGCGCGCTGTCGATCACCGCGTGCCGTATCGGCATCTGCTCAACCTCCTCAGATTGCGAACCAATCACCTTGTCGCCGAACGCCGCTCGTAGTCGACCAGCCGTGACTGCAGCTCGGCGTAGGGCGTGGACGGCGGCAAGGCGCCTCCGTCACGGACGGCTCGGGCCGCCGTGGCGGCGGCAAACAGCGCCGCACTGTAGGGCATCGAACCGGTGGACACACGCGCCACCCCGAGCTCGCCGAGCTCGCCGAGCGTCATTGCGGGAACCGGCAGTGTGTTGATGGGACGCGGGATATTACGAACGATTTCGGCAAGCTCGGCGCGGTCGTTGGCCAGCGGGACGAAAATGCCGTCGGCGCCGGCCTCGACGTAGAGAAGCGCCCGCTCGATGGTGGTTGCCGTGTTGGCCTGTTGGCCTAGCCAGTACGTGTCGACGCGGGCATTGACGAACACCGCGGGGCTGCGGCATTTGATGGCCGCCACTTTTGCGGCCGCGAGGGCGGGGTCGATCAGCCGTCCCTCGGTGCTGTCTTCGATGTTGAGTCCGTCGACCGGCAGTCGGGCGACGTAGTCGGCAACGGCATCCGGGTCATCGCTGTAGCCGTCTTCGATGTCGACGCTGACGTAACAGCCCAGCGACGCCAGCTCGGCGGCCAGAGCGACGTTGGCCTCGCGGGTGGCGCGCCCCCCGTCGGCGTGACCGCGAGTGGAAGACAACCCAAAACTGGTGGTTCCGATAGCAGTGAAGCCGTCCGCCAGGTAGGCCAATGCCGACGGAACGTCCCAGGCGTTCGGCAGCACAAAAGGTGTGCCGTGGCGATGAAGATCGTGAAAACTCATGGCTTGCCTCCGGATGCTGTCCTCACTTCGGCCAAGTATCGACTCACCGGTCACTGAGTAGACGTTGCACAGCCGACGGATGTGAGGTCCGAATGAATTATTTCGGGAGCCGCTAATCGGCGCGATCGTCTTTCGCGTACGAGCCGGGTCAGCTGCCCGGCGCCGACCAATGCACCACCTTCACGGCGGTCATCTCGTCGAGAAGTTCAGGCCCGAAACCGAATCCGGTTCCGCTGGCTCGCCGCGGTTCCGAGGCCCCGCCCGGGGCACCGCCGAACACGGCGTTGATCTTGACGGTGCCCACCGGAAGGGCGCGCCACGCCTCCTGCGCATGGGCCATGTCGGCGGTCAGCACGGTGGCGGCCAGTCCGTACCGATCATCGGCCGCTTCAGCCAACGCGGCACCGAAATCGGTCACGACGCGCACCGGCGCAATCGGACCAAACGTCTCCTCGCGCATGACCGCCATGTCGGATGTGCAGCCGGTCAGCACGGTCGGCGGATAGAACGAGCCCGGCTCGAGATCCGGTTCACCGCCGACCACCACATGTGCGCCGCGTTGCCTAGCGTCTTCGACGTGGGCATGGACGTGGTCGCGGTGACGTTCGTCGACCAAGGGCCCGATCCGCTCGGCCCAGGAGGTGGCCTCGTCGATCAACGCGTTGACGAACGCGTCGGCGATGGGTTGCACGACGTAAATCCGCTCGACGGACACGCAGATCTGTCCCGCGTTGGCGAAGGCGCCAAGTGCGGCCTGGCTGGCCGCCCACACCGGATCCACGTCCGCGTCGACGATCAACGCATCGTTGCCGCCGTTCTCCAGCAGCGCCTTGGCGCCGCGTTGCGCACATGCCCGTGCAATCTCTCGCCCAGTCACACTGCCGCCGAGGTGCGCGACCACGTCGACCAGCTCGGCGGCGGCCAGGTGGGCGCCGACCGTGCCGTCGCCATTGACTATCTGCAAGACGCCTTCGGGTAGCCGCGCGGCCAGAAGCTCGGCGAAGCGCCTACCTGTCTGGGGGCAACGCTCACTTGGCTTGTGCACCACCGTGTTTCCCGTGACCAGGGCCGCGCCGAGAAGGCCGGCGGCCACTGCGATCGGATCGTTCCATGGGGTCAACACGGCCACCACTCCGCGAGGCTGCGGAACCATGAGATCAGTGGCCGTCCATCCACCCTGCAGACTGCGCCCGCGGTGCAACGGCCCGAGCTGCGCGTATTGCAACAGGGTGTCGACTCCGGCGTCTACGCCCCCACGCGCGTCGGCGCGCGACTTTCCCGTCTCCCGCTCGGTGAGTTCGGCCAGCTCATCAGCGGCGTCGCGAACATCGGCCGCCGCCGCCGCGATCGCCCCCGCCCGTTCGGCGGGCGAAGTGCGGGCCCAGGAGTCGGCGGCGTCGGCGGCGCGCCGAATTGCCTCATCGCACTCGGCCGGCCCGGTGACGGGGACCTGCGTGGCGGTGTCGCCGGTCCGGGGGTCCAGAACGCTGATGATCTTCGTCATGGTTGAGGCCACGCCAGTGGATACCCGATCCGCGCCCGACAAACCGGCCCGGCCCGATACGTAGCCTGCACCCGGGGCCGGGAGCGCCCCGGCGCGAGTAACAGAGCACTCGCTCTGTTATTGTGGGCGAATGCCACGCCCCCGCATCCATGATCCCGACGGGGTGCTCGACGCCGTCGAAGAGCTGGTGGCGCGGTCAGGCCCGACCGCGGTGACCATCCGAGCCATCAGTGACGCGGTGGGTGTGTCCAATGGCGCTGTGTACCATACGTTTACGTCTCGGGGCGGATTGATGGGCCACGCTTGGCTGCGGGCGGGTCGGCGCTTCTTGGCGGTGCAGACGTCGCTCGTCGACCAAGCGATGGCCGGTGACGGCCCCGGTGGCCCCATCGATGCCGTGGTGGCCGCCGCCGAAGCGGCGGTGGTGTTCGCCGAGCAGTACCCCGGCTCGTCGACGCTCGTGTTGCGGGTGCGCCGCGAGGATGTGCTCGCCGACGATGTTCCCGACGATGTTGCCGGTGAGCTGCGGCAGCTCGACAAGCTGCTCGTGGCGTTGCTGGTGCGCCTTGCCGTCGCGGTGTGGGACCGCAAGGACGCGGCGGCGGTGGACACGATAACCAGTTGCGTCGTCGATCTGCCCACCGCGCTGCTGTTGCGCCGCGACCGGCTTGGGAGCACCACGACCCGCGCGCAGCTACACGCAGCCGTGCGCGCGGTGCTCGCGGTGGGGCCTTCTCCGCCGCGACACCGGCGCGCATGACCGAACTTCCGAGATATCAACGCAACTCAAGGAGACACACATGCCCGTGACATTGGACTACGCCGACAAAATCGCCATCGTTCGCCTCGGCGAGGACGAAAACCGTTTCTCGCCAACATTTCTGGACGAGATCGATCAAGCGCTCGACCAGGCCGTCGCAGACGGCGCCCAGGCACTGGTCACCACGGCCGGTGCAAAGTTCTACTCCAACGGCCTGGACCTGGACTGGCTGAGCGCCCACGCCGACCAGGGACAGTGGTACATCGGCCGGGTGCACCGGCTGCTGGCACGCATGCTCACCCTGCCCCTGCCGACCGCGGCCGCCGTGGTGGGTCACGCGTTCGGCGCCGGCGCAATGCTGGCCATCGCGCATGACTTTCGCGTGATGCGCGCCGACCGCGGATACTTCTGTTTTCCCGAGGTCGACATCCGCATCCCATTCAACCCCGGCATGGCCGCGCTCATCCAGGCCAAACTCACTCCTCGCGCCGCGGTCGCCTCGATGACCACCGGCCGACGCTTCAGTGGCCCCGATGCGGAGGAATTCGGCATCGTCGACGCCAGCTGCGCCGACGGCGCGGTCACCGACGCGGCCCTCGACGTGCTGCGACCGCTGCAGGGCAAGGACCCCGGCACGCTGGGGGCGATAAAGCAGACCATGTTCGACCGCGCGGTGCGCGCGCTCACCGATGACCAAGACGGTTCGCATTAACGGCTGCTGGACACCGCACGCGTTCCTGTATGGTCAGCGATGTCTGCCGGCGCAAGGGAACAGAGGGCTTTGGATGGCAAACAGGCTCCCGGACAACGACTTCACCTCCCCTCACGTCCTGGACCCCGGCCTTCGCAAGGTGGCGCGGTTCGTGCCCCGCGGCTACGCCCTGCACCGCGGCCTGAAGGTTCAGCGCGCCGTCATGAACCTGATGGGCAATGCGGGACGCCTGCGCGCCGTGCCCGTCGCCGCGGTCAACCAGCACGTGAGCGTTCGTCTGCATCGTCCGGCCGGCCTTCCCGACCGTGCGGCCGCGCTGCTGTGGATCCACGGCGGCGGCACCATCATGGGTCACGCGGCCCAGGACGATAAATACCTGCGTAAGCTCTCGCAGCGCACCGGATTCGCGATCGCGGCGGTGGAGCACCGGCTGGCCCCGGAACACCCCTACCCGATCCCGGTCGAAGATTGCTATGCGGCGCTGCTGTGGCTGGCCCGTCAGCCATGGGTGGACGCGGATCACGTCGCCATCGGAGGGGCCAGCGCCGGTGGGCATTTTGCGGCCGCGGTGGCTCAGCGGGCGCACGACCGCAATGATGTCCAAGTCGCCTTCCAGATGCTGGTCTATCCGATGCTCGACGATCGCACCGGCGCCAAGCGCGACGGCGCCCGGCGCATCATGTGGACGGGATCCGACAATCAACTGGCCTGGAAGTGGTACCTCAACGGGGCCGACCCCGAAGAGGCCGCACCGGCTCGTCGCAAGGATCTGTCCGGGCTGCCGCCCGCCTGGATCGGTGTGGGCACGCTGGACCTCTTCTATCAGGAAAGCCTGGAATACGCGCGGCGCCTGCGCGAGGCGGGAGTGCGGGTGCAGGAGGAGATCGTTCCGGGCGCGTTTCATGCGTTCGATCAACTCGCCGAGAAGGCACCCATCTCGACGAGATTCTTCGACAGTCAATGCGATTATTTGCGGGGCGCGCTCACGCCGAGCGGATGAGCGCCATCGCTTGGGCGCATCGTCCGCAACAGCTCATCGAACCATGTTGCAGGTCAGGCCTTTACCTGCCGGGTGACGTCTCGGCCCGGGCCGCAGGGTTGATAAGTCGACCTTTGCTGCGGGCACCCAAGCACCGGTCCACCCGGCCCCGACGTGACACCTTTTGACTGCAAAGTGTGCACAAGGTGCAACTATATGAGTATGGCCAATCCCGTAGGGCTGCGAGAGCGCCGTCGTCGCCAGACGAGCGCCGACATCCGCGACGCCGCGGTGCGCCTCACGCTGGAACGCGGGTTCGACAAGGTCACCGTCGACGAGATCTGCGCCGAAGCCGGAATCGCCACCCGCACCTTTTTCAACTACTTCCCCAACAAAGAATCCGCCCTCGCCTATGGCCCCTCGGACATACCGCCGGAGTTGGTGGCAGATTTCGTCGCCGCCGGCCCCGCCCCCTACTCGGTCGTGCTGGCGGAGCTGATCACCTTGGCCGCCCACCACCTGCGCGACGTGCCCCCGCGGCGCGAGCACGCGGCCCACATGCTCGAACTCGCCAAGACCTCCCCCGCCGTGCTGGCGGCGTTCCTCGCCGACCTGGAGCGTTTTCAAAACCAGTTGACCGACATCATCGTGCGTCGCCAGGCGATGCGACCCGACGACGAGATGGCTGCGCTGATTTCGGCGCTGGCGCTGACCGCGGTACGGTCCGGTATCGAAAAGTGGGCCAGCGGCGAGGCAAATGAAACCGCCGACACGCCGATGCCCTATGTTGAGCGGGCCGCCGCGCTGGTGAACAGCATCTTCACGGAGTGATTTGAAACACCAGTAGCAAATGTTGCATGCACTGCAAGATATGCACATCATGTACTATGCGCTGGTGGCGGTACGCGGGGAGGCTTCAGCAACAAGGCGAGCCGGGTATCGACGCCGGGGACGTCAACCGGTGTGGGTGGGCAGCATTCACCGCGTTTGACGCTCCAGCGCGCGCGAACCGTAGCAATCGACGTAATTCGTTGTTGAGCGATGCGACTTGTGGGCACTCACCTGCCCACGACCTCCGGTCGCGCAAACGCTGATCCACGTCACCACCGCGTGCCGGGGAAGGGTCACCTAGGTGCAGATATCGAGACTTGTGCGCAACGCCTGGTTGCCGCTGTTGATCGTGGCGGTCGTGCTGGTCGGCGGGTTTGCCGTCGTTCGGGTCAAGTCGTTCTTCGGCGCGCACGACACGGGCATCATGACCAGCCCGCGACTCGATGACTCGAAGCCGTTCAAACCCAAGGTAGTCAAGTACGAGGTATTCGGCTCGGCCAGCCAGGCCAACGTGAACTACTTGGACCTGTCCGCCGACCCCAGGCGCGTCGACGGCGCGCCGCTGCCATGGACGCTGGTCTTGAGCACCACCGCGCCCTCGGTCTTTCCGAACCTGTCAGCGCAAAGCGACGGCAACTCCCTGGGTTGCCGCATCACCATCGATGACGAAGTCAAGGACGAGAACCTTACCCACGGCGTGCACGCCCTGACCTTTTGCATGGTGAAATCCGCATGAGCACAACGCTAAACGACGCCCGTACCGACACCATTCCCGTCGTCGACGAACCCGTGCGAGACAAGATCCCCCGGCTCATCCGGACGCTCGCCGTGCCGATCATCTTGGGCTGGATCGCGATCATCGCGGTGCTCAACGTCTCCGTCCCCCAGCTGGAGGAGGTCGGCAAGATGCGCTCGGTGTCGATGGCCCCCGACGACGCGCAGTCGGTGGTCGCGACCAAGCGCATGGGCGCGGTGTTCAACGAGTACAAGTCAAACAGCTCGGTCATGATCGTCCTCGAGGGCCAGAATCCCTTGGGGGCGGATGCGCACGCCTACTACGACTTGATCGTCAAGAAGCTCGACGCCGACACGAAACACGTTGAACACGTCCAGGATATGTGGAGCGATCCACTGACCGGAGCGGGCGCGCAGAGCAACGACGGCAAGGCCGCCTACGTCCAGGTCTACCTCGCCGGTAACCAAGGCGAGGCCTTGGCCAACGAGTCGGTGGAATCCGTCCAAAACATCGTCAAGAGCGTGCCCCCACCCAAAGGGGTGAAGGCCTACGTGACGGGACCCGCAGCACTGTCAGCGGACCAGCACGAGGCCGGCGACCGCAGCATGCAGCTGATCACGGCCGCCACGTTCACCGTGATCATCGGCATGTTGCTGTTGGTCTATCGATCGGTCGTCACCGTTTTGCTCACGCTGGTGATGGTGGTGCTCGAGCTGTCGGCCGCGCGCGGAATGGTCGCGTTCCTGGGCCATTTCAAGCTCATCGGGCTCTCCACGTTCGCCACGAACTTGTTGGTCACCTTGGGGATCGCGGCCGCCACCGACTACGCGATCTTCTTGATAGGCCGCTATCAGGAAGCCCGCGCCATCGGCGAGACCCGCGAAGAGGCGTATTACACCATGTATAAGGGCACCGCCCACGTGGTGCTCGGGTCTGGCTTGACCATCGCCGGCGCTACATTCTGCCTGCACTTCACCAACCTGCCGTATTTCCAGACGCTGGGCATTCCGCTAGCCATCGGCATGGTGGTCGTGGTCGCAGCGGCCCTGACGCTCGGTGCGGCCGTCATCGCGGTGGCCACGCGTTTCGGCAAGACCCTCGAACCCAAACGCACGCAACGGATTCGCGGATGGCGCAAGATCGGCGCGCTGGTCGTCCGCTGGCCCGGTCCGATCCTGGTGCTGACGATCGGGGTCGCGCTGGTGGGCTTGCTGACCCTGCCGGGCTACCGCACCAACTACAACGACCGCAAATACTTACCGACGGACCTGCCAGCCAACGAGGGCTATGCGGCCGCGGACCGGCACTTCTCGCAGGCGCGGATGAATCCCGAGGTGCTGATGATCGAAAGTGACCACGACCTGCGCAACTCGGCGGATTTCCTGGTGATCGACAAGATCGCCAAGACCATCTTCCGGGTCCCGGGGATCGGGCGCGTGCAGGCGATCACCCGTCCGCAGGGCACGCCGATCGAGCACACATCGATTCCTTTCCAGATCAGCATGCAGGGCGTCAGCCAGCAGATGAACCAGAAGTATCAAGAAGATCAGATGGCCGACATGCTGCACCAGGCCGACATGATGCAGACGACCATCGACAGCATGGAGAAGATGTCGAGCATCACCGCGCAGATGGCCAACGACATGCATGTGATGGTGAAAAAGATGCATGACATGACCATCGACATCAATGAATTGCGCGACCACATGGCCGATTTCGAGGACTTCTTCCGCCCGATCCGCAGCTACCTCTACTGGGAAAAGCACTGCTATGACATCCCCGTCTGCTGGTCGCTTCGCTCGGTCTTCGACGGCCTGGACGGCATCGACACGATGACCGACGACATCCAGAGCCTGCTGCCGATCATGGATCATCTCGACACCCTGATGCCTCAGATGGTGGCGCTGATGCCTTCCATGCTCGAGAACATGAAGGCGATGAAAACGACGATGCTGACCATGTATTCGACCCAAAAGGGGCTACAGGACCAGCAGAAAGAGGCGCAGAAGAACTCCAGTGCCATGGGCAAGGCGTTCGATGCCTCGAAGAACGACGACTCGTTCTACCTGCCCCCGGAGACCTTCAATAACAAAGAGTTCAAGAAGGGCATGAAGAACTTCATCTCCCCTGACGGGCACGCCGTGCGGTTCATCATCAGCCATGACGGCGATCCGATGTCGCCGGAAGGCATTTCGCACATCGGGGCGATCAAGAAGGCAGCCTACGAAGCACTGAAGGGCACTCCGCTGGAGGGCTCCAAGATCTACCTCGCGGGCACCGCGTCGATCTATAAGGATCTCAGCGACGGCAACACCTACGACCTGTTGATCGCCGGGATCGCTTCGCTGTGCCTGATCTTCATCATCATGTTGCTCATCACACGGGGGGTGGTGGCGTCGGCGGTCATCGTGGGAACCGTCTTGCTCTCGCTCGGCGCGTCCTTCGGGCTTTCAGTGCTCATCTGGCAGCACCTCGTCGGCATCGAGCTGCACTGGATGGTGCTGGCGATGTCGGTAATCATCCTGCTGGCCGTGGGCGCCGACTACAACCTGCTGCTGGTCGCGAGGTTCAAGGAAGAGATTCACGCCGGCCTGAACACCGGCATCATCCGGTCAATGGGCGGCACCGGTTCGGTGGTGACGTCGGCGGGGCTGGTGTTCGCCTTCACGATGATGACCATGGCGGTCAGCGAGCTGACGGTCATCGGCCAGGTCGGCACCACGATCGGACTGGGTCTGCTCTTCGACACCTTGATCGTGCGGTCGTTGATGACACCGTCCATCGCCGCGCTGCTGGGCAAGTGGTTCTGGTGGCCGCAACGGGTGCGCCAGCGCCCGGTTCCATCGCCCTGGCCCAAGCCGGCCAAGGACGCCGAATTGGTTACCGCCGCTAGGTGACCCAATCCGGCTGAGCGTCGGTCTCGACGTTGGAGAAGTCCTTGTGGCCCAGGCCGGCGGTGGTCCCGCCGTCCACGACGAACTCCGAGCCCGTGGAGTAGCTCGACTCGTCGCTGGCCAAATAGACAACGAGGTTGGAGACCTCGACGGGCTGGGCCGCCCGGCCCAGCGCGGTCTGGAAGATGTCGTCGGGAACCCAATCGGTCATCGGGGTCTTGATGAGTCCGGGGTGAATTGAGTTGACCCGGATTCCGCTCGGACCCAACTCGAGTGCCGCCGACTTGGTCAAGCCCCGCACGGCGAATTTGGTTGCGGTGTAACCGTGGCAGGCGATGGTGCCGGCCATGCCTTCGATCGAAGAGATGTTGATGATCGATCCGCGGCCCGCTTCCTTCATGGGTTTCACGACGGCGCGGATGCCGAGGAACACGCCCGTCAGATTGATGTCGAGGATCCGCTGCCACTCCGAGAGCGCGTAATCCTCCAGGGTGCCGATGTTGATGATGCCGGCGTTGTTGACCAGCACATCGAGGCGGCCGAACTCGCTCAGCGCGGTGGCCACCGCCGCATCCCAATCATCGGGCTTGGTCACGTCGAGGTGCAGGTAGCGGGCGGAGTCACCGACCTCGGACGCGACCGCCTTGCCCTCGTCGTCGAGGATGTCCCCGAAGACGACCTTGGCTCCCTCGGCGACCAGCGACCGCACGTGCGATGCGCCCATCCCCCGGGCCCCGCCGCTGATCAGGGCGACCTTTCCCGCCAACCGTTCTGCCACTGCGTTTCTCCTCCTCGTGTGGGTTCGCCTAAGCACCATACGTACCGGAGGCTATGTATGGCCATAGCCAAAACGGCGCGGACACACCACAACTAGGCCGGATGAGCCCGTCGGGTCAGGAGTCGTACCCCCGCAGCAGCGCCCGCGTGCGTGCCCGGCCCTCCGGCGACGGATCGAATGCCGCGGCGACGTACTCGTCGACACCCGCGGCACGCAGTTCGTCGAGCCGGCCGCGGACCGTATCCTCGTCGCCGATGATGGCGGCATCCTCCGGCCCCGCGTAGCCCTCGCGGTCGAGCATCGCGCGGTAGGACGGCAGCTGGCCGTAGATGGCGAACTGTTCGGCCGCCTGCTTGCGGGCGGCGTCGACATCGTCGGTGACGCTGACGGGTAGCGACGCCGCGACCCGCGCCTCCCCCTCGCGCCCCGCATCCGCGGCCGCCTGCCGCAGCGTCGGGCCGACATGCTCGGCCAACGTCCTGGGCCCCGTCATCCAGGTGCAGGTGCCCGCCGTGCGCCGCCCGGCGATCTTGAGCAGCTGCGGGCCCAGCGCCGCGATGTACACGTCGGGCCGGGGTGCGCCCGAGATCATCAGCGCGCCGCGGGTGGTCACCGTTTCTCCGGCCGCGGCGGCGGGTTCACCGGCCAGCAGGGGCAACAGGCCGTCGAGGTATTCGTTCAGCCTGCGCACCGGCTTGTCCCACGGGATGCCCCACATCCCCTCGGTGACCGCCTGATGGGTCATGCCGAGCCCGAGCGTGAACCGGCCACCCGAGGCCAAGCTCAGCGTGAGGGCGCGCTGCGCCATGAGCATCGGATGCTGATTCTGAATCGGCACCACACCGCTGGCCACCTCGATCGTGTCGACCTCGTGCAACGCGATAGCCACGACGGTGAGAAGGTCTGGCTCATAAGGCAATTGGCTCATCCACACGCGTTTGAAGCCCTCGTCGCGCAGCATCGCGAGGTTCGCGATCGTCGCGTCGATCGGCGATTGGTCGCCCGATCCGCTCAGTTGGCCGAACATAGAAACCTGCATGATCAACACGCTCCTTCGCGTCTCCGGGAAGGTTATCGCCATCCGCCCGGGCGTTCGCAACCAGCTCTGGGGCCAGGGGCGCCGAACCCGGCTCAGCCGACGATGTCGAAAACCGCCGCGGCGGAAGTGACCGCCTTGTCGGCGTTGCCCTCATCGTGCAGCAGCATGCGCACGCCGACGCGTCCGGATCCACCGGGGTGTGCCGTGCCCTCGACCCGGAAGGGCCCCACCTTGCCGCGGGACATGAACATCACGTGCCAGCTGACCACCTGCAGCTTTGTCGTTCCCGCCACCTCCGCGGCGAGGTCGATCGCCGCGGTCTCGAGAACGACGTGCTGGGGCCCGATGTGCAGCGCGGCGTCCGGCGACGCGAGTTCGGTACTGAGCTCGGGCAGTATCCAGTGGCCGTCTTGGCGCCGGCTGGCGCCGAAGGCCTGCCACAGCGGCGGTAGATCGGGTGAGTCCTCGACCACCAGCTCGGTGCCCGAAACATCCATCCGGTCCAGGCCTTCCGGCGGGATGCCGATGATCGCTCCCTGCCCCTCGTTGAAGGCGATGACCCGGCTGGGGTTGTCGGCGTCGACGATCGTGCAGCGGCCGTAACCCATGGTGCGGCCCTGGTGCACGATGCCCGAGCCGACGATCTCGATCCTGGTGACCTCGTATCCGGGGTCGACGATCTGTACCGACGCAATCACCGGATTGGGAACCGCGACCATGTCGGTCTGGCAGCCCTCCGGGGAGGATATGGCCAACGGCGCCACCATGATTCCGCCGGCGTCGTTGCGCATGTCGCGGCGAATGGCGACGGTGTCATCGGTCTCGCCCAAATTCATCGCCGAGTGTTTGCGACCGATGTAGCGGTAGCTCAGCAGGCCCGTCCAACGCCGGTACAGTTCCTCGCGGTAGGCGTCGGAATCACCCATCAACTCCCGGATGTCACGAAGTTGGCCGCTCAATTCCGTTCTCCTCCCTAGCTTTTGCCGCGCCGCACCTGATTGAACGGCACACCGCGGTCGTCGGCGCGCTCGCGCGGGAAGTTCAGCACCCGCTCGCCGATCACGTTGCGCGCCATCTCGGTGGTACCGCCGCCGATGCTGGCGGTCTGACGGCCCAGATAGCGCGTCCCGATATCGAGCAGCCCGGCGTCGTCGACCACGGCCGCCGAGCCGGCGACGGCCAAGGCGGTATCGGTCTCGACGTCATGCACCTCGGCCATGTAGAGCCGGATGATCGATCCCGCGGCCGGCGGCAGGGATCCGCCGGCGACGGCGTGAAAGACGTGCTCGCTGAGTTGGCCGTGCACGGCCCGGTGCACCAGGGCCCGGCCGATCATCTCCTGAAGTCGTAGATTGCCGGCCTGGGCCGTCTTTTCGAGCAGGGAGACCAGGTCGACGGAGACGTCGTGGGCCTCGGCGATTCCCGGCCCACTGGTGTACTCCGAGCCATCACCCATCGTGCGCCGCTCGTGGTACAGCTGGCGCGACGCGACGTCCCACCCTTTGCCCGGTTCTCCGACCACAGCGTCGTCGCCCACGTCGACGTCGTCGAAGAACTCCTCGCAGATTTCGATGGAGCCGTTGACCTGCCGGATGCGGTTGATGGTGACTCCGGGATGCTGCAGCGGCACCAGGAACATCGTCAGCCCGTCGTGTTTGGGAACCTCCCAGTTGGTCCGTGCCAGGCACAGGCCGTAGTCGGCGGCGAAGGCCCACGTGCTCCAGGTCTTGGCGCCGTTGATGATCCACCGGCCGTTGCGGCGCTCGGCGCGGGTGATGACGCCCGCCAGGTCGGATCCCCCGCTCGGCTCGGACAGCAGCTGCACCAGCACCTCGTCACCGCGCAGGGCGGCCGAAATGTGCTGACGCTTCTGCTCTTCGCTGCCCATATCGAGAATCGTTGCGCAGCAGATGGCGAAGGACGGCACGTTGAGCAGCAGCGGAGTCTCGTAGGCCTGGGATTCGGCGTCGAACGCCTTCTTGTACTCGTAGCTCAGCCCGAGCCCGCCATACTCGCGCGGGAAACAGATCCCGGCGAATCCGCCGTCCCACTGCAGCTTTTGCAGTTCTCGGGCCCGGCGCCACGATGGCAGCTCATCTCGCTCCAGCTGTGCGGCCTTGGCCGGATCGAGTCGGGGCATGTTCGCGGCCAGCCAGGCCCTGGCCCGGCTCCGGAATTCCTCGACCGATTCGGACGTCACCGGATGGCCTCTCATTCGAGCGTCGACCTTGTGCTGGGCGACTGTACAGCAACCGTCACACGGCTGTATAGGTCGGCGTCCTACGAACCGTTCAGCTTCACCGCGGCGCGAATGAGCGCCGTCAACGCCTTCTCGTCGAGCTCGTCGCCCTCGTGGAAATCGATGGCGCGTCTGGTGTTGCCGTCGAGGCTGGAATTGAACAGACCCGCGGGATCCGGCAGCGACGCGCCCTTGGCGAAGGTCATCTTGACGACGTTCTTGTACGTCTCGCCGGTGCAGATCATCCCGTCGTGATACCAGACCGGAACGCCCCGCCACTTCCACTCCTCGACCACTTGCGGGTCGGCTTTTTTGATCAGTTTCCTGATGCGAGCGAGCATTTCGCCGCGCCAATCCCCCAAATCCTTGATCCTGGCGTCGATCAGCTCGGCGGGAGATGCGGCTGCGGCGCCGTCCTTCGGGTTCGCCACCGTGGCCCCTTTCGATGAGGTTGTCGCTTGCCGGACCGTACCTCAACGGATGGTGCTCGCCCGGCCCGCCCGGCACGACCCCGTATCCAGCACCAGCTTTGTGCGCAAGTAATCTGCGGTCGATCACTATGACCGACACGCACCCCTTCGACGAAGCCCTCCAGCTCGACCGGATCGGGGCCGACCTCCGGCGCGGCCGCACGCACCCGGAGTGGGCCAACATGGTCGGGCCGTTCGGCGGGATCACGGCCGCCGCCATGCTGCGCGCGGTCGAAACACACCCCGACCGCATCGGGGAACCGCTGGCCCTGACCGTCAACTACGCCGCTCCCATCGCCGACGGCGACTTCGACCTCGCGCTGCGGGCCCCGCGCACCAACCGCACCAATCAGCACTGGATCGTCGAGCTGAGCCAGGACGGCGTGGTCAAGACGACCGCGACCGCGATCTTCGCGATCCGGCGAGAGAGTTGGGCCGACACCGAGAGCCGCCCGCCGAGCGCGCCGCCACCCGAACAGTTACCCGCCGTCGATCCGGGCCTCGTCCGATGGACCGGCCTCTACGACATGCGCTACGTCGAAGGCGCGATGCCCGGCAAAGGCGGGGACGCCAGCCCCTCGTCGACCTCGACCCTGTGGGTGCGCGACGGCGCGGGACGCCCGGTCGACTACCCGGCACTCGCCGCGCTGTGCGACATCTTCTACCCGCGGGTGTTCCTGCGGCGCGGCGGCTTCGTCCCGTCCGGGACCATCTCGTTGACGACGTATTTCCACGCCGATCAGCCCCAACTCGACGCCGTCAAGGGCGACTTCCTGCTGGCCACCGCTCACGCCAACCGTTTTTCACGCGGATATTTCGACCAGAGCGCGCACGTGTGGACCGCCGACGGCGGGCTGCTGGCGACCACCCATCAGATCGTCTACTTCAAGGGCTGACGGGTTTACACTTCGGCAGTGAAACGTCACGCGTCGGCACTTGTGGAAGGGATCGAGCGGCTATGACAGAGCGCGCGCAGGGCCTGATCGTCGAGACGCTGCCGGCGATCGAGTCCATCAAGCAGCTCAAAGCGCGCTACTGCCGCTACCTGGACACCAAGGACTGGGCGGCGTGGCGGACGATTTTCGCCGACGACTTCGTCAGCGACACCTCCGAAGCCGGTGGCAAGCTGATCGCGGGCGCCGACGAGTTCGTGGCGTTCACCCGCCGGGCCCTCGGCCGCCCGACACAGCCCACGGCTCACCAGGTGCACACCCCCGAAATCGAGCTCACCTCGGCCACGACCGCACGTGGAATCTGGGCGCTGCAGGACGTCGTACGATTCGGGCCCGGGGTAACCTTGGTCGGCTACGGCCACTACCACGAAACCTATGAGATCATCGCCGGCCAGTGGCTTATCAAGAGCTCCAAGCTAACTCGACTCCGCGAGGACATCGTGACGCCGTTCTTCTCGATCTACGTCTCCCCTCGACTCCGCACGGCGATCGGCAAGATCGCCGAACGGCTGATGGATCGGTGACGCGCCCATGACCGTCGACACCGTTTTGGTCACCGGCGCCTTCGGGCAAGTCGGTAAGCGTTGCACGCAGATCCTGCTGGATCGCGGCCGAACCGTGGTCGCGATGGATCTGCGCAACGACAACACGGTCGCCGTCGAAAAAGAACTCGCGGCCGGCGCGCACCCGGGGACGTTGATACCCGCGTACACCGACCTGCTGGATGCCGAGGCCGTCAGCGCTCTCATCGCCACTCATGAGCCCGGGGCCGTCGTTCACCTGGCCGCTATCGTGTCCCCGCCGTCCTACCGCAATCCCGGACTGGCCCGCCGCGTCAATGTCGGTGGCACCGAGAACCTGTTGAACGCCTGCGCCGCGCTCCCACGCCCGCCGCTGTTCCTCATGGCGTCCAGCGCCGCGGTGTATGGATCTCGCAACCCCTACCGTCAGCCGGAGCGGATCACGCCGGACACGCCGGTGAACCCCGTCGACCAATACGGGCAGGACAAAGTCCTTGCCGAGGCGGCGATCCGTGGCAGCGGCCTGCCGTATGCGCTCTACCGACTTGCCGGCGTCATCTCGCCGGACACGCAGGCCGGTATCAACGGCGACTACCTCACCCTGATGCGTTCGATGCCCAGCGACAACCGGATTCATGCGGTGGATGCGCGTGACGTGGCGCTGGCATTCGCCAACGGCGTCGACCGCAAGGACTCCATCTCCGGCAAGGCCCTGCTCATCGGCGGCAACGAAACGTATGTGCTGCTCCAGCACGGCCTCCAGGACGACCTGATGCGCGCGGCCGGCCTGGGACCGCTCGGCCCCTCGGCCGGCCTGCCGGGCGACCCGGCCGACGACCGCGGCTGGAGCTTCACCGGCTGGTACGACACCACCGAAGCGCAAGCGCTGCTGGACTTTCAAGAGCACGACTGGAGCCAGACACTAGCGTGGCTGGCCGAATCGCAGGGCCACCTGCGGATCGTGCTGCGACTGCTTGGCCCGGTGCTACGCCCGATGCTGCGGGCCGTTTTGATTGTGCAGCGCCGGCTGGAGGGACGCGGCCCCTACGCCGACCCGTGGTCACTGATCGAAAAAACCTACGGCCCAGCGGCATTGGCCAGCGTCGACTAACGCGACGCGCACCGTGCGGCGGCTACGGGGCGCCGCTAGCGATCGATCCACGCCATTTGCGCCTCGGCGTGATGGCCCCCTGCGGGCGGGGTGAGCCGATCGAGCCTGGCCAGTTGATCGGCGGTGAGCTCGATCGCGTCGGCGCCGACATTCTCTTCCAGACGCGTAACCCGCTTGGTGCCCGGAATGGGCACGATATCAGGGCCTTTCGCCAACAACCATGCCAAGGCGACCTGAGCCGGCGTGGCGCCGACGTCCGCGCTGATATCGCGCACCTCGTCGGCGCAGCGCAGGTTGTGCTGGAAGTTTTCGTCGAAGAACCGCGGGTTGGTCTTGCGGTAGTCTGTCTCGGGCAGCTCGTGCGTGGAACGGATTGCGCCGGTGAGAAAGCCACGGCCCAGGGGCGAGTAGGCGACGAACCCGATGCCCAATTCGCGCAGCACCGGCAAGATCTCGTCCTCTTGATCGCGGGTCCACAGCGAGTACTCCGACTGCACCGCCGTGATCGGGTGCACCGCGTGCGCGCGGCGAATGCTATCCACCCCGACTTCCGACAGGCCGATGTGGCGGACCTTCCCGGCGGCGACCAGCTCGGCCAGAGCGCCGACGGTCTCTTCGATCGGCGTCTGGCGGTCGAGGCGGTGCTGGTAGTACAGGTCGATGCGATCGGTCGCCAACCGTCGCAGCGAACCGTCCACGGCGATACGGATGTTGGCGGGGCTGCTGTCCAGGCCCTCGCGACCGGTGTGCGAGATCAGACCGAATTTGGTTGCCAGCACCACCTGATCGCGCCGTCCCCGCAGCGCGCGGGCTAGCAGTTCCTCGTTGACGTACGGGCCGTAGACCTCGGCCGTGTCGATCAGCGTCACACCGAGGTCGATGGCGCGATGCACGGTGCGGACCGATTCCGCATCGTCGAATCCGCCGACCGCATAGGCCACCGACATGCCCATCGCACCCAGGCCGAGGCGACCGACCTGCAACCCGCCGAGTTGAGCCTGTTTCATGGGATGTCTCCTGTTCTGCGGCTGCGCCAGACCCCGCTGGGGGCCGGACGGTACCGTGGCGCTGTGTACCGCGTCGAGCTTCCCCCGATCTGATGGGCCACGCAAACACGACGCGGCCGCCGCGCAATCTGGCGGTCGACTACTACCGCGTGTCCGGCGTGGTGCTCATCGTGCTGGGACACTGGCTGGCAGGGTCGGTCACCTATCACGACGGCCAGTTCGGCCGGCAGAACCCGCTCGTCGACCTGCCCTGGACCCAGTGGCTGACCTGGCCCTTCCAGGCCGTCCCGGCATTCTTCCTGGTTGCCGGTTATGCCGGCGCCGTGTCCTGGACGCACCGCCATGACGCTGAGGGACTTTCGCGGCGGACCTGGATACAGCACCGGCTGGCGCGAGTCCTCGGACCGACCGCGGTGTACATGGCGCTGGTGTCGGTGGTGGTCGTTGCCCTGGGTTTCTGCGGCGTGGCGGGCTCGGTGCTCGAGTACGCCGGCTGGGCGGTGGCCATGCACCTGTGGTTCCTGGCTGTGTACCTGGTTGTCGTGTCGCTGACGCCGATTGCCATTGCCGCACAACATCGTTGGGGCCTGCTGGTACCGGCCGCACTCGTCTTGGCGGTCGCGGCGGTGGATGTCGCCCGGCTCGCCGGCCATGTGCCGTACCTGAATTGGGTGAACTACCTGTTGGGCTGGGGCGCCCTGTATCAGCTCGGGATCGCTTGGCACGGCGGGTCATTGGCTGGCCGCAGACCCGCTCTGCTGGCGGCCGTCTCGTCGGTGGCCCTGGCGTTGCTGGTGTGGCGCAAGGTTTATCCGGTCAGCATGATCGGTGTCCCCGGGCAGACCATCGACAACACGACGCCTCCGACCGTGGCGCTGTTGGCGTTCGGCTGCGCCCAAACGGGGCTTGCGATGGCACTGACGCCCGCGCTGAACCGTGCGCTGCGCGCCATGCGTGTCGAGCGCGTCCTGTCCGTCGCCAACAACAACATCATGGCGCTTTACCTGTGGCACATGATCCCCGTTGTGATCGTGGCGATCGTCGGCTATCCGGCCGGACTCTTGCCGCAGCCGCCCGAGGGTAGCGCGCACTGGTGGCTGGCCCGGCTGGAATGGGTGGTCATCTTGAGCGTCGTGACGGCGGTCGAGATGATGCTGTTGTGGTGGGCCCGAAGGCTTTTCGCGGCTCCCTTACCGCCGCTCGGGGTACCGCTCACCGAACGCTGGACCGAACCGGTGATGCTGGCCGGCGCCGCGGCGGCGGCCTACGCCCTGTCCCTGATCGCCGCCGCGGGCTTCGCCCCCGACGGACACTTTCCGTGGCTGACCGCGGCGATCTTCGGCGCCGGAGCGCTGCTGGCGGCATTGCGACCCGCAACCCGGTCCGCGCCCCATGCGCGAGACGTGGAGCGGGACCGCAAGGCCTGACCGAGGGCGCCCGTACCGCCAGGAAGCTTTGCCCCGGTGCCGTTGTTACGACGGATATGGCCGCGACGGGATTCCACGAGGGCGAACTCGCGACGCAGCGCCGAGCGGGTGTCGAAGCCGAGGCCGTGCGGCTCGAGAGCATGCTTGACTCGTCGGATCTGTCTGACGGCGCCGCACGCTTCCTGGCGTCGCAGGGGTTCGCCGCACTGACCGGACGCGACCACGACGGCGTCCTCTGGGTCTCGCCGCTGGCCGCGCCACCGGGATTTCTCCGCGGGCAAGCAGGTGTCTTGCATGTGTCGTCCGCTCCCCGCGACGGCGATCCCCTGCACGAGATCCGGGCCGGTCAACAAGTCGGGCTGATCGCCATCGACTTCGCCACCCGCCGCAGGCTACGAATAAACGGCGAACTTGTCGGTGCCGACCACGCCAGCATGACCCTGCGCATCGACCAGTCGTATGGCAATTGCCCCAAATACATTCACCGCCGCGCGATCGACGTGGCCGGTCTGGCTACCCCTTCGAAACACCCCCGCCGCGCAACGCTTCTCGGTCCCGCGGATCAAGCAATGATTGCAAGGTCCGACACGTTCTTCCTGGGCACCACCCATCCCACCCGCGGCAGCGATGCGTCACACCGAGGCGGCCCACCCGGATTCGTCCGAATCGACTCCCCGAACCGGCTGTGGTGGCCGGATTTCCCGGGAAACAATATGTTCAACAGCTACGGCAATCTGGCTGTCGACGACGAAGCCGCCTTGCTGTTCCTCGATTTCGACACCGGCGCCGCTCTGCATGTCAGCGGGACCGCACGGGTGCGGTGGACCACTCCCGGCGCGGCCGGTGACGACGGTGCCGTGGGAAGGAATGTCGCCTTCTCGGTCCGCGCCGTGGCAACGGTGGCCGGTCTGGCGACGCAGCGGTAACCGTCCCCGGCGCCGCGCCTAGACCTTGCGCCGCTGCAGCTGCGCGATGATCCAGAACGGCAACGCCACGAATACCGTGCCGCCGATGAGATTACCCACGGTGGTGATCCCGATGTTGGTGAGCAGCCCGTGCGGGCCGAAGCCCCAGCCGATCGCGCCGCGCGGCGCGACCGGGTGAAAGAGGTTGAGCAGCAAGGGAAGACCCAGGAATCCGACATTGGCGATCACGTGCTGGGTGCCGCCGATGACGAACGCGAACGGCCCGTAGAACGCGAACGCCATCCGTGCGACGTCGCTGCGGGCCTTGAAGTACATGCACATCGAGGTCTGCAGGAACCACGTGCACACCACGGCCAGCAGCAGAGCCGTCCAAAAGGGCTGGCCCGCCTTCAGCGTGCCGACGGTGGCCGCTCGTTCGGCGAACGCGCCGAGGTAAGGCCCGCCCGCCGCGGCGCACACCGTGACGAACACCAGCGCGCCGACGATGTTGCCGATGAGTCCGACGGTCACCAACGCGACATAGCCGCGCAGGCTCAGCGTGCGCTTGAGCACGGCGAGAAAGCCCGCGGCCATGTCCGCGGTGATCAGCGACATGCCCGACACCAGGATCAAGACGAAGGACATGCCGAAGGCCAGCCCCATCAAAAGGCTTGCCACACCGGGTGTTTTGACGCCGGTGCTCACCACCAGGGCCAGCAGCGCTCCGAAGGCCACCATCACACCGCCCACCAGCGAGCGCATCAGGAATGCCCAGGGATGCGCGGCTTTTTCCACTGCCATGGCCGCGACCCGATCCACCATGGCGCCCACCGACAGTGGCTCGAACGGATCCTCGGGCACGGCGTCGGCCCGGACGCCAGAGGGCAACACGGTCACGTTGTCCGCAACCACAGCATCGCTTCGAAGCTGCGGCGCTTCAGCGTTGATCGTCATCGGGGTTCGCCTTTCCTAAAGGTGTTGATCGCGTTGATGACACCGGCAATGTGATCCTCGCTGAGCTGCTCGCCGTCGAAGACGTGGCTGAGCAGGATCTTGAGGTCGAGCATCTGTTGCAGATAAACCAGGCACGGTGGGCATTCGTCGAGGTGTTTGGCCACGATCGGTCCCCACTGCTGGGGGTCGGAGTCGACGAGATCGTCGACGAGGCGGACGAAGTCGACGCAATCGATGGCGGGGACTGCGTTGTCATGAACGGTCATCGCTGATACCGCTTTTCCAATTCGGCTCTGAGATTTCCCCGGGCGCGGTAAAGCAGTGCCCGCTGCGCCTCGGCGGTCAGTTCGAGAAGCGCGGCCGCCTCGTCGGCTGATGTTCCGACGATGTCGCGCAGGATGACCAGCTGCCGTTGGCGTTCGGGCAACGCATCCAGTGCCGACCGCACGTAGCCGAGCAGTTCGCTCTCGACGGTCCGGTCTTCGGGGAGAAAGCGGCGCGACGGCGGGAGGCTCCAGTGGCCGGCGTCGGGGTGACCGGCGGGATGCATGCGACCCGACAGCGGGTCGTCGCCCTCGCCGTCGGCGGCCAGCACCTCGTGGTGGCGGATCCGCGATTCCCTGCGCCGGTGCCGGGAGGCGGTGTGTTTGACGATCCCGAACAACCAGGTGCTCACCGACGAACGCCCCTGAAACGAGTCCGAGGACTGCAGCACCTGCACCCACGCCTCCTGCACGGCTTCTTCGGCGACCGTTGCCGAATCCACCATGGTGCGAGCGAAATTCACCATCGGCCGGTGAAAGTCGCGCACCAAGCTGGCCAGCGGAACCCCGCCGACCAGGTATTCGGACTCGGTGCCCTCCGGCGGCACCGCCACCGGAGTCACCATCGACCCGCGCTCAGACGCATCTGGCCAGTTCCCAGCGCAGCTGCCCTTCGGACGGCGACTGGACGGGGATGAACGCCGCCTCGCGATAGCGCCGGCTTGCCGGTGTTCGGCTCGCGTAGCCTTTGCCGCCGGCGGTCCGCACCTCCAAGTCGGCGCTGGCGCTGGACAATTCGGCGGCGGCGAGGCGCAGCGACAGCAACTCCTTCTTGGTGGGCGGCTCGGCCCCTCCGACGGCCGCGGCCAGCTTCGCCAGGGTGGCCTCGGCGGTAACCAGCTGGTCCGCGACGCGGTCGACGTCGTCGCTGAACACGGCGTTGACACCGCCGAGTCCCAGGCGAGCCTGGCCCAGGGCGGTCCGGGTCAGGCCCAGGCATATCGCGGATTGCAGGACAAGGAATGTCGGGCGCACCGACTGCAGGAAGCCCTCGAAGTCGCGCGACAGCACCTGCCCGGCAGGAACGTGCGCGCCGTCCAGGTTCAGGTACGACGAGGCGGTACTGCCCATGGCCAGCAGATCGAAATGCTCACCCACGTTCACCCCGGGCGTGTTCAGCGGCAGCGCGACGATGAGCTTCTCGCCGGTATCGGTGCGCACCGCGGTCACCATCGTGGAGTCGGGATACAGGTTGCTGGCCCACCTGATCGGACCGGAGACCCGGTAACCGCCGGCCACGGATGTGGCGGTCAACTCCACGCTGCCGCAGCCCGCCGCCTCCTTGAACGCCGCGGCCATGCCGGTGACGCCCGGCACCGCTCCCGCTAGGAGCGGCTCGACCGCCGCACTGCTGAATTCGGTTGCGGCGGTGAGCAGATACTCGACCGTCATGCGATGCGCCCACAACGAGAACCCCGTGCTCATGCAGGCCCCGGAAACCGATCGGATCACCTCGGCCATCACCGGAAGCCGGCCGTCGACGTTGCCCGGGGCGCCAATGCCCAGCAGGCCCGCCTCCCCCAGCGCGGCGAAGCTGCGACGGGAGTGGCCCTCGCCGCGGTCCAATGCCGCGGCGTGCCCCCGAATGTCTTCCAGCAGCTCGACATCCAACTGGCCGGCCGCTGTGTCCGTGGTCGTCATCATGTCGCGTGCTTATCCGGTGATCAGAGTCGAGTCGACGGTGACCGGGTTGCGAAACGTGTTCACCACCGGCGACCAGGCGATGGCGTTGTCGTGGATCTCTTTCAGCGTGGCTTCGTCGGCGTCACCGGCCAGGCTCACCGTGCAGCGGACGGCGCTGAACCCCAGGTACTTGCCCTCCGGGGTGTCCCCCACGCCCCACACCGCGGAAATGTCGATGTCGCCTTGCATCTCGACCTCGATCTTGGTCAGCGTCACCCCGCGGTGCGTCGCGTTGGCCAGCAGGCCCACCGAGACGCACGAACCCAGCGCGGCCAACGCGGTCTCCGAGGGATTGGGCGCCGAGTCGTCGCCGAGCAGCGCGGGCGGCTCGCCCACCAGCATCGGCGCCAGGTCCCGGACGTAGGTCATGTTGCGAAAGCCCGCTTCGCACACGGTCTTGGCTTTGAGCGTCTTCCTGCCCGTCTCGGGATTGCTTTTGGCGTTACACGACAGCCGGTCCAGGCCTTCGGCGTCGATGACGAGCGCGTCGGTCATGTGACTTCTCCGTTTCTCGCTGATTGTGCGGGTTCACGGAGTTAGTGCGCGCCGGGCCCCGATGCGTGACGGCGGGTGCGATTGATTTACCGGTCCGACACGAAACGTCACGGGGGTGAAACGTGGCGACCCGGCCGGGCCGTCGGCCGCCGACGAGATTTGCTCAGCTGAACAGGTTTTGCCCGATGTAGTGGCCTTCAGCGGGCGCCGGCGGCACCGCGAAGATAGCTGATCCGATGTGGCGGATGTATTCGTTGAGCAGGTCGTGGGCACCCAGGCGGTTCTGCAGACGAATAAAATCTTGGGGATCTTTTTGATACGAGACGAACAGCAGACCGGCGTTGAGTTGGCCGTTGGCGTCCAGGCCGTCGGTGTAGTTGTACGACCGCCGGCGGATCATGATGCCGGCATTGTTTTCCCGGGCGGCAAGGCCGACGTGGGACATCGGATCGATGAGCGGGTTGCCGTCGGCGCCCTTGGCGGCGAAGTCCGGTGTATCGAACTCGTGCTTGCCGCTCAGCGGCGCCCCTTCTTCTTTGGTGCGCCCGAAGATCCTCTGCTGATTGCCGATCCGGTCGACGTCCCACGTCTCCATCAACATCCGGATCTTGCGGACGACTTGGTAGGTCCCCCCGTTCATCCAGGGCTGGTCGCTGTTGTCGACCCAGACAAACTTGTCGTATTCGGCGTCGGTGGCGATGTTGCGGGTTCCGTCCTTGAATCCCAACAGGTTTCGTGGCGTGTGCTGGCCGGGTCCGGCGGAGGCCCGACCGAACCCGAGCACCGCCCAGAACGGCGAGACGATGTTGCGGCCGAGGCGGGCCAGGTTGCGCACCGCGTGGTAGCAGACCTGGGGATCGTCGGCGCACGCCTGCACGGACAGGTCGCCGCCGTGCAGGCGCGGATCCAGGTTGTCGCCGTTCAGCGGCGGCAGGTCGGTGAACACGGCAGGTCGCCGGGCGGCCAGTCCGAATCGATCACCGAACAGTGACGGGCCCAGCCCGATCGTGACGGTGAGGCTGGCCGGGCTCAGCCCGTAGGCCTCCCCGGTGTCGACGGGAGGCTGCACGTCGACACCGGGCTGCACCGTCCCGACCGGCTTGCCCTGCTGCAGGATCGCGGCGGCGGCCGACCAGCGCGCCAAGAGGGTCTGCAGGTCGG
>NZ_LZLU01000076.1:0-49380 GCF_001673415.1 Mycobacterium sp. 1165196.3
ACCCACCGAACATCACGGTGTCGTCCTCCACGGTGATGTGGTGGCTGCGCAGGTCACCGTGGGCGATCTGGCGGTCGGGTGGGTGGTGGGCGCGCTGGTGGTGCTCGTCGTCGGCACGCCCGCGCTCGAGGTGCCGTTGGACGCGGCGGTGCGCGCCCTGGCCAAGGCGGGCTTCACCGTCACGCGGCTCACCGTGGTCCGGCCGGCCGGCCGTGGCCCGCTGATCCTTTCGGCGGAGGGCGAACATCTCGGTGACACGGCGCTGATCGAGTTGTACGGCCCGCATCAACGCAGCGGCGGAGCGCTGCGCCAGCTCTGGGGAAAGCTGAAGCTGCGCGACGCCGAAACCGCGCCCCTAGTGACCTCCATGCGCCGCGCCGTCGAACACCGCGCGCTGATGGCGATCGCCATCGGCAACGCGGGCCTGGCCAACACGGCGACGGTCGCGGTCGCGCCGCTGGACCGCGGCTGGATGCTGTACTCGCACCGGCGCCCGCTCGGCACCCCCATTGACGAATGCGCGACGACGACTCCCGTTGCCCGGCTGTGGGAATCGCTGAAAGTCCTCAACGACCGCCAGATCGCCCACGGTGACCTGCGCAGCCACCACATCACCGTGGAGGACGACACCGTGATGTTCGGTGGGTTCGGAAGTGCCGAATACGGGGCCACCGAGGCCCAACTGCAATCCGACATCGCGCAGCTATTGGTGACGACGTCCGCGCTGTACGAGCCGAAGTCCGCGGTGCGCGCGGCGATCGAGGTGTTCGGCAAGGACACCATCCTGTCCGCTTCGCGCCGGCTCACGAAAGTCGCTGTGCCACGGTTTATTCGGCGGTCCATACCGAACTCTGGAACCGTCATCTCCGGCGCACGGGCCGAGGTCAAGCGCCAAACCGGCGCCGACCAGATCAAGCCTGCGACCATCACCAGGTTCACCCGCAGCCAGATCGTGCAGCTGGTGCTCTTCGGCGCGCTGGTCTACGTCGCCTACCCGTTCATCAGCACGGCACCGACGTTCTTCTCCCAACTGCGGACGGCGAACTGGTCGTGGGCGCTGCTGGGGCTGCTGGTGTCGGCGCTCACGTATGCCGGTGCGGCAGCCGCGTTATGGGCCTGCGCCGACGGCATGGTGAACTTCTGGACGCTGTCAATCGCGCAGGTGGCCAACACCTTTGCCGCCACCACCACCCCGGCGGGCGTCGGCGGTCTGGCGCTGAGCACGCGGTTCCTGCAAAAGAGCGGCTTGTCGGCGATGCGGGCCACCGCGGCGGTGGCGCTGCAGCAGTCGGTACAGGTGATCGCCCACCTGGCGCTGCTGGTGCTGTTCAGCGCCGCCGCCGGCGCCTCGATGAACCTGCGGCATTTCGTGCCGAGCGCGACACTGCTGTACCTGATCGCCGGGATCGCGCTGGGCATCGTCGGTGCGTTCCTGTTCGTGCCCACGCTGCGCAAGTGGCTGGCGACCGAGGTGCGACCGAAGCTGAACGAGGTGGTGACCGATCTGGTCAAGCTGGCCCGCGAACCGCGGCGGCTGGCCCTGATCCTGCTGGGTTGTGCGGGCACCACCCTCGGCGCGGCGCTGGCGCTGTGGGCCAGCATCGAAGCCTTCGGTGGCGGAACGACTTTCGTCGCCGTCACGGTGGTCACCATGGTCGGCGGCACGTTGGCCTCCGCCGCTCCCACGCCCGGCGGTGTCGGGGCCGTCGAGGCGGCGCTGATCGGTGGCCTGGCCGCGTTCGGGGTGCCGGCGGCGGTCGGCGTGCCCTCGGTCCTGCTGTACCGGGTGCTGACCTGCTGGCTGCCGGTCTTCGTCGGCTGGCCAGTGATGCGGTGGCTGACCAAAAACGAGATGGTCTGAGGACCTAGTTCTCGGATTCGGCCTGTGCGACCACGAGAACCGTTGAGGTGCGCACGCTTCGGCCGACGGTGGTGGTCAAATACGCCAGGTAGAAGTCCTCGGGCACCGACGGTGCGACCGAGATGGAAACGGTGACGCTGGCCGACCCGTCGGCGCGGAATTGACCCGATGCCGGCCGCACGCCGATCCCGACATCGGAGGAGGTGCCCGCGACGGTGTAACCGTCGGCGGTGTCGGTCATGCGTTGCGCATCAAGGGTGACGGTGCCCGTGCTCCCGGGCGCGATCGTGACGACGGGTTGAGCAACGTTGACGGCCACCGCCGAGCTGCCGGCCCCGAACGACGGCGGCGCATCGGATTGCGCTGTGCCCCAATGCTTGTCGGGATAGGCGGCCAGCGAGTACGCCAGTGTGCCGCCGGTGCGGATGATCGACTCGGGCAGCGACGTGTGGTCGGTGGCCTGCCCGTCGACCCTCAGGCCGCTGATGTATTTGAGGTGGTGCGGTCCCGAGGCGCCCGGCGCGAA
Source organism: Mycobacterium sp. 1165196.3 (assembly GCF_001673415.1). Taxonomy (NCBI): domain Bacteria; kingdom Bacillati; phylum Actinomycetota; class Actinomycetes; order Mycobacteriales; family Mycobacteriaceae; genus Mycobacterium; species Mycobacterium sp. 1165196.3. The sequence continues at coordinate 2,388 of NZ_LZLU01000076.1, forward strand.
GATCCGGATGAATTTGTTTGCCGGCAGCGCGATTTCGACACGGTCGAACAACGGCGCGCCGACGGTGAGGATCGGCGTTCCCGGGGTGGCCGGGTACAGCCCCAGCGCCGCCCACACGTACCAGCTGGCCAACGCGCCCAGGTCGTCGTTGCCCGGCTCACCGTCGGCGGTCGGGGCGAACAGCCCGCGCACCCGGTCCACGGCGTGCTGGGTCTTCCATGGTTGACCGATGTAGTTGTACAGCCACGGCACACCGAAACTCGGTTCGTTGCCGGCCCACAGGTAGGGCTGGTTGGGACCGACATTGAGCTTGTCGGTGAAGCGGTCGAGCCGGTCGGCCACGGCGGCGCGGCCGCCGAGCGCGGTCACCAGTCCCGCCACGTTGTGGGGGACCGACCAGACGTACTGTTCGGCATTGCCCTCGTCGTAGCCGACCTGGCCGAAGTTCTCCGGGGCCACCACGAACCCGGGACCGGGGCGGAAGAAGCCGGTCCAGCTGCGCGGCAAGACGTATCGCGTGGTGGGGTTGAACAGGTTCTGCCAATACTGCGCCCGGTTCGCGAATTCGGTGGCGGTCGCGGCGTCACCCAGCGAGTCGGCGAATCGGGAGATCGCGAAGTCGTCGATCGACCACTCGAGGGTGATCGACGCGTCGGCGATCCAGCCGTTGCGGCCGAACTCCAACGTGAACGGCGCATAGCCGAACCGCAGGTAGGTGCCGATGCCGCGACGCTCGACGTAACCGGCCAGGCCCACGCCGCCTTTGGTCGCCCCGTCCACCATGTAGCGCAACGCCTTTTGCGTGTCGAAGTCATTGGCGCCGAACGCATTCCAATTCACGATCAGCGGGGTCACGCTGTCCCCGCTCATCTCCCCGGTCGCGGCGTTGGCGAACGCCCAGCGCGGCAGCGCTCCACTCTGCTCGGCGTCGTTCACCAACGATTGGGCCATGTCGCTGGCCCGCTCCGGAAACAGCAACGCCTGCAGCGCCGCCAGGCACCGGTAGGTGTCCCAGTCGGAGAAGTTGGCGTACTGCGTGTGCCCGGCGGCGACCGTGTGGATGGAGCCGTCGAACCCGACGTAGCGTCCGTCGGCGTCGTTGAACATGTTGGGGTGCAACAGGGATCGATACAGGGAGGTGTAGAAGGTGCTCAGGTCGTCGACGTTGCGGCCGGCCACCGAGACGCGGGACAGCGCGGCGTTCCAGTCGCGGGACGCGGCGCCGCGAACGTCGTCGAAGCCGGCCGAGCCCTCGGCCGCCAGGTTCGCCCGGGCCCCCTCGATCCCGACGTAGGAGACCGCGGTGCGCACCTCGAGCGTCGAGCCGGCCGGGAATTCGACGTATCCGCCGGCATACGGCGCGTTGGCGCTGCGGGCGCCGGGGTAGACGGCGGTGCCGTCCCAGGACCCGTAGCCGGTGAAGGGCTGGCTGAACTTCATCGCGAAGTACACCGTGTAGGCGTTCGGTTTGTCGCAGAATCCCCCGCTGGTGGCCCAACCGGTGATCGTGGTGTTGTCCTCCCCGATCTGGATGGTCGCGCGCGAGTTGCCCGCCAACGACGAGCCCGAGCGCACCTGCAGCAGCGCGGGCCGGCCGTTGCGCGGATAACTGAAACGGCCGACGCCCGTGTGCGCGGTGGCGGTGAGTTCCGCCTTCACGCCGGTGCCGGGGAACCGCACCGCGTAATAACCGGGGACGCCTTGCTCGCTGTCGTCGTGGGCGATGCCTTCGGTGGCATTCCAGGGTTGCCGACCGATCCCGCCGGTGACCGGCAGCATCGAGATGTCGCCGAACGCAGCGCATCCCACCGACGCGTGGGTCATGCTGAAGCCAGTGGCGCGCGGGTTGTCGTAGTTGTAGCCAGCGTAGTTGCCGACGGTGTCCGGCGAGTACTGCACCATCCCGAAGGGCACCGTGGCACCGGGGAAATTGTTGATCTCCCCGACCGTCTCGCCGCCCGTCCCGGTGCCGATGAGCGTGGCGACGTGGTCGACCGGATTCGCCACGAACACCGGCGGACCGTCGTATCCCCTGGGTGGGGCCGCCGCGATGAAGACCATGAAGACAGCCGACGCCGCGATGACCGCAATGAGGGCCCGCCGCGACCGCATACCTGTCTAATACTCCGCTAACGAACCGAAAACGCCGTATTCGTGGGGCGTTTCGGCCGGCGAATTGGACAACTATTGGGGCCGCACCGAGTCGCGGGCAAAAACTCCACAAGATACCGGCAAACCGTCGAGGTTTTTCCGTTACTGTCATGCCCAGCACGGCTGGCGCTGGTACCAGCCCAATTTTCGGGAGATTGGATCGATGAAACATTTGACGCTAGCAACCATTTCCGTGGCGCTCAGTCTGGCGCTCGTCGGTTGCGGCCACGACCACAAATCCGGCGATAAAGCGTCGACTTCCACTTCGACGACGACGTCGTCTGCCACGTCGACGTCGTCGCAGACCGGCGCGCCACCCGCGGCGAAGGCCAAGTACACCATCGCCGACTACGTCAAGGACAACAACATCGCCGAGACACCCGTGCACCACGGCGACCCCGGCCCGAACGTCGACCTGCCGGTGCCCGCGGGCTGGCAGCTCAACCAGAACTCCGGCACCTCGTATGGCGGCATCGTGCAGAGCCAGCCCGCCAATCCCGCCGATCCGCCGACCGTCTCGGCGCTGTACTCCAAGCTGAGCGGCAATGTCGATCCCGCGAAGCTCATCCAATTCGCTCCGGGCGAGGTGCAGAATCTGCCCGGATACCAGGGCACCGGCAACGGCTCGGCGTCCACGCTCGGCGGCTTCCAGGCCTGGCAGGTGGGCGGCACGTACCAGCGGGGCGGCCAGACCCGGGTCATCGCGCAGAAAACCGTGGTGATCCCCAGCCAGGGCGCGGTCTACGTGCTGCAGCTCAACGCCGACGGGCTGGAAAGCGACCAGGGCCCGCTGATGGACGCCACCAACATCATCGACGACCAGACCACCATCACGGGCTGAATGGCGGGCCGCGGGGCGCGGTTGCCTCTACGGTGAACGCATGACAGAGCAGTCGTATGCGGTGGACGCCGGTCATCCACCGTCGGCGCTGATGCGTCTGGTCAATCCGGTGATGGGGTTCTTGCTGCGCAGCCCGCTGGCCGGGCTGGCCCGCAAGCAGTTCATGGTGCTGAGTTTCACCGGGCGAAAGACGGGACGCGCTTATTCAATTCCGTTGAGCGCCCATGTGATTGACGGCGAGCTGTACGCGCTGACCGGAAATCCGTGGAAGCAGAACTTCCGCGACGGCGGACCGGTCCAGGTCGTTTACGACGGCAAGACGACGGCGATGCGCGGCGAGCTCATCCGCGACCGGGCCGTCGTCTCCGACCTGCTGGTGCGCTGCGCCGAGTCCTACGGGGTCCAGCGCGCGCAGCGCATGATCGGGTTGAAGTTTCGCGACCAGCGCATCCCGACCCGCGACGAGTTCGCCGAGGCGGTCGACCGGCTGCATCTGGGTGCGGTGCGGCTGAGTCCGGCGCCCTAGCACCGCACCCGCTCAGGTGGTGTCGCCGCTCTCGGGCGCGCGCAGGTGGGCGCCCCGCAGGCGCTGGTCGAATCGCGAGCGCGCGGTGATGACCTCTTTGCCCAGCGCCGAGAAGTCCTCGGCGATCCGTTGGGCGAGCAGTCCGAGCTTGGTGTTTCCCGACTGGGACAGCGTTTTGAGCACGTTGAACGCGGCGTCTTCGTCGATGCCGTAGATCAGCATCAGCATGCCCTTGGTCCGCTCGATCACGCCGCGGCGCCCGGCGATTTCGGCGACCTTCGCGCTGATGGATTCCTCGCGGCTGCGCGCGGGCGTCGGCGTGACTTCGATGTAGAAGCCGTGCGTCCCGACGACGTTGCCGTCGTCATCGCAGAATTGGTCGCCCACCACCAGGACGTGATGGATCATGCCGCCGGTGTCCACGATGCGATGCCGTGTGCTGAATGCCTGACGACGCCTGATCATGTCGTTGATGCCGTCGGTCACCTGAGGACGATCGGCCGGATGCTTGTGCGACAGCACCAGTTCCGTGGTGGGTGTCACCGTGCCGGGTTGGTACCCGTGCATGCGCTGGACCTGGTCGGACCATACCCAGCGGTGGCCTTCGAAGTAGAAGCGGAACCAGCCCACGGATTGTGGGGTGGCGCCGGCCAGCCCCCGCTCGATCGCTGCGGCTTGGCTGTCTAGATTCCAAGCCACGGCTGACGTTTCGCGTAGTGGGCGGCAGAATTTGGTAGCGATCGCAGCTGGATCGCTACCGCCCGGGCGGGAAAACCGGTACTGCACATGCAGGAGTGGGATACCCCCATGAGGGTTAGGTTACATTTTCTGACCACTGGTCATGCCCGGAATCTCAAAATTGCCGGGCGAGTAAGTTTGGCGTTCAGATCCGGCGCCGCAGGCGTTCGACGAGGGCGACCAGCTTCGCGTGGTGCGACCCGGCCCAATAGATGCGGCCGCATTGCGTGCACCGGCTGAAGTCGTCGTAGTGCTCGCGGGTCAGCGGCTCCAGCTCATCGATCACGTCCTCCTTGGCGACCGGAGCCAACATGCCGTTGCAGCGCACACACCGGCTCAGCGGCGCCAGCCGTCGCTCCAAATCGAGCCGGCGGAGCACGGCGACCGCCTGCTCCTCCGGATCGTCCGAGCGAACAAACAGGCCATGGGTGACGGCGCGGCGCTTCAACAGGCCGCGGTCGCGGGTCAGCAGGATGCGCCGCTGCGCGCCGCTGATCTCGGCCAGGGTCTGGTCATCGGCGTCGTTCGACCACCACACGTCGAACCCGAACAGCCGCAGCAACCACGCGAGCCGGCCGAGGTTGACGTCGACGACGAAGCGCGGGTCGCGCAACGGCACGGGCCGAAGCCTGCCGGTCGGGCCGATGTCGAGCGCCTCGAACACCGGATAGGCGGCGACGCGGTCCCCGGAGACCGGGCGGTAATCGAACCCCCGGGCCGCATCGTTCACCAGGATGAGGTCGACCTCGGTGTGCGGAATTCCCATCGCCTCCAACACATCTTTGACGCTCTGGTGGGGTTTGAAGGGCCGGCGCACGGTGTGCCCGCGCAACGGCGCCGCGACGAAGTCATTGAGTTCGGCGTATGCCCGAACTTCGATGTAGCCGGTCGGCTCGCTCACGCCGGTCCCGCGCCCGCGGCCGCGCGGGTTCGGGTGACGACGGGCTGCTCGAACCCGGCGTCGGCCACGGCCCGTTGCACCGCCTCGCCGACCGCATTCGCGCGCTCGTGCGGCACCAGCGCGATCACACAGCCGCCGAAGCCGCCGCCGGTCATCCGCGCGCCCAGCGCGCCCGCGCGCACCGCGGTCTCAGCGATCAGGTCGATGCGTTCGGTGGTGATGCCGAAGTCGTCACGCATGGAGGCGTGCGAGGCGGTGAAGATCCTCCCGGCTTCGGAATAGTCCGAATTACGCAGCGCCGCAACGCAATCGATGACCCTCTGGTTTTCGGTCAGCACGTGTCGGGCGCGCCGGGCGTCGGCGGGATCGCGCACGGCCGTCAGGTCGACGGGCCCACGATCGGCGGCCTCACGCAGCGAGGACGCCGACAGTTCGGCCGCCGCCCGCTCGCACGACGCGCGCCGCGCCGCGTAGTCGCCGCCGGCGTGGCTGTGGCGCTGCCGCGAGTCGATCAGCAACAGCGTGACACCCGCGGCGGCCGGGTCGAAAACCACCGGCGTGACGGTGAGGTCGGCGAAGTCGATCAGCACCGCCGTCGCGTCGCGGCCGCAGAGCGCGGCCAGCTGATCGAGCAAACCCGTTGGCGCCCCGACGTATTCGTTTTCGGCGCGCTGGGCCAGCCGGGCCTGTTCCTTGGGGTCGATGCGGACACCCGCGGCCGTGGTGATCGCGCCCAGCGCCGCGCATTCCAGCGCCGCCGACGACGACAGACCCGAGCCCATGTGCAGGTCGCTGGTGATCGACATGGCGCCGCCCGGCACCGGGTGGCCGCCCTGGCGCAGCGCCCAGATCACCCCGGCCACGTAGGCCGCCCAGCCGGCCACCTCGCCGGGAACGGTGCCGATCCGAACGCGCACCGGGGCATCGGCGCGGTCGCTGACGACGGTGATCGCGTCGTCGTCGGTGGGCGTGAACGTCGCCACGGTGCGCTGCGGTAGCGCGATGGGCAGCGCGAAACCCAGGTTGTAGTCGGTGTGTTCGCCGATCAGGTTGATCCGCCCCGGGGCGGCGTAGCGGATCGGCGTGGTCATTGCGCGAGGCCCCGCAACAGCTGGGCCACGCTTTCCGGCGTGACGTCACCGATGAAGGCATCCATCGCCGATTCGGAGGCCGCCAGGTACTTGAGCTTGGTGGCGCTGCGCCGGATGGACATCAATTCGACGTGGAAGTAACCCTCGGCCTGGGCGGCGGTGTCGGCGTACTGATGCAGCGCCGAAATGTAGGGCAGCGGCGCGGAATACAGCCGGTCGAAGCGCCTGAGCACGTCGAGGTACACGTCGACGAATGCGCAGGATTCGTCCTCGCCGAGTTCGGTCAGGTTGCGCACGAACCGGTTCGGGTAGATGTGCACCTCCACCGGCCAGCGCGCCGCGAACGGCACGAACGCGGTGAACAACTCGTTGCGCGCGATGACGCGGCTGCCGGCCTCGACCTCGCGGGCCAGCAGGTCGGCGAACAGGTTGCCGCCGTGGCGTTCTCGATGCAGACGGGCCTGCTCCAGCATGGCGGCGGTGCGCGGCGTCAGATAGGGGTAGCCGTAGATCTGACCGTGCGGGTGGGTCAACGTCACCCCGATTTCCTCGCCGCGGTTCTCGAAGCAGAACACCTGCTCGATGCCCGGCCTGGCCATCAGGTCGGCGGTGCGATGCCGCCACGCCTCGACGACCAGCCGTGCGTGCGCCGGCTCGAGCTGGGCGACGGATCCGGTGTGGTCGGCCGAAAAGCAGATCACTTCGCAGCGGCCGTGCCCGGGCGCGGCCGCAAAGCCGTCGTCGGCGGGCACGGGCGGCGAGACCGGCGACGACGGCAGCGCGCCGGACAGGCTGGGGAAGCGGTTCTCGAAGACGACGACGTCGTAATCGGGCGCGGGCACCTCACTGGTCAGCCCGGTCGGGCCCGGGCACAGCGGGCACGCCTCGGGTGGCGGCTTGTAGGTGCGGTCCTGGCGCAGCGCCGCGATGATCACCCACTGCCCGGTGGACCGGTCGAACCGCAGCTGCGACTGCGCGGAGGGCTCAGCGGCACGCGACGGCAGCGGCCGGCGATCTTCGACCGGCGCCGGGTGATGCCCCGGCAGCGCGAAGAACAGCAGCTCACGACCGTCAGCCAGCTGCGCGCGCGTCGGCTCGGTCACGATGTCGAAGACTACTTTGGTCGCCGTGGCGCGGTTCGGGTAACCATGGGGGGTAAGCGCACGAGAGGGGTCATCGGAATAACTGTTCTTTACGAACGCGCCCGCAATTGGGTGATCGGCTCCGATCCTGGCTTGCTTCGGTTGCGCATGGCGACCCGGACGACGGCCGCGCTCGGCCTCTCCCTGCTGGCGCTCTTCATCCTGACCAAGGCGACGGGACAACCCCTGACCGTCGCCCTGCTGGGCGTCGTCATCACCATGGTCGCGTCACGCTCCGTCAACGAACCCGACCCGCGCCAGCAGCGAATCACCATGGCGCTGTTGCCGTTGCCGGCCGCGGTGTCCATCACCGCCGCCGCGGTGCTGGCCCCGCACCTGGTGGCCAGTGACGTCGTGTTCGTGGCCGTGGTCTTCACCGCGGCGTACATCCGCCGCTTCGGGGCGCGGGGCAGGGCGCTGGGCATGGTCGCGTTCATGTCCTACTTCTTCACGCTGTATCTGCACGCCCGCCTCGCGGAGCTGCCCTGGATGATCGGGGCGGTCGCGGTGGGCACCGTGTGCACGTTCGTGATGAGCACCTACGTGATGCCCGATCGACCGGAGCGGGTGTTGCGCGACACCGTTCGGGCCCTGCGCGCCCGGATGGCGATCGTCATCGACACCACCGCCGAAGCGGTGCGGACGGGCCGCCTCGATGAGCGGCGGCGCCGCCGCATGCGGGCCCGCACCATCCGGCTCAACGAGACCGCCCTGTTGGTGCAGAGCCAGATCGAAGACAAGGCCGACCCCGCCACCCTGTGGCCCGGCGTCACCACCGAGCAACTGGCCCCCTGGCTGCTGGATGCCGAGCTGGCCATCGAATGGGTGGCCACCGCCGGTCGACGGGCCGCCGTCCTTGCCTGCGAGGCCCCGGACGCCATCCCCGCACCCACCCGGGCCGCGCTCGTCGACGCGCTGACCGAGCTGGCGCGAGCGATCCGGCTCCCCGAACCCGACGGGCTGCGCCGGGCCGCCGACCGCGCGCAGCGACTGCTGGACGAGCAGCGCGGCCCCGCCTCGGACCCGGCCGGCGATGACTCGGGCGCCACCGCCGTGCGGCGCCTGGCCCTGGCGATAATCAACGCCGCCACAGCGACTTCCGATGTGCGGGCGATCGTCGACCGGGCCACCACCGGCCGCCCCCTCGACGACGCCGCCACCTCCCCGGCGGCGCCCGAGGGTGACGAACCCGACGAGGCCACCGAGGAAGAGCCGTCCACCGGGCTGCCGCCGACCACCCGGCAGGCCATCCAGGTGTCGGTCGCCGCATCGTTGGCCATCGTCGTCGGCGAGCTGGTGTCGCCCGCGCGCTGGTATTGGGCGGTGATCGCCGCGTTCGTCATCTTCGCCGGCACCAACTCCTGGGGCGAAACCTTGACCAAGGGCTGGCAACGGCTGCTCGGCACGCTGCTCGGCGTGCCCTGCGGCGTGCTGGTGGCCACGTTGCTGACCGGCCACAAGACCGCCGCGCTGGCCGGCATCTTCGTGTGCCTGTTCTGCGCCTTCTACTTCATGACGGTCACCTACAGCTTGATGACGTTCTGGATCACCACGATGCTGGCGCTGCTGTACGGCCTGCTCGGCCAGTTCTCGTTCGGCGTGCTGATGCTGCGCATCGAAGAGACGGCGATCGGTGCCGTCATCGGGGCGACGGTGGCGGTCCTGGTGCTGCCGACCAACACCAGAACCGCGATCCGCATCGACACCCGGGCCTTCTTGACGAGCCTGTCCGCCCTGATCGAGGTGTCGGCCGCGACGATGTTCGGCGAGGCGGACAGCGCCAGCCCCTCGGAGCAGGCGCGTCAGGTCGGTCGCGATCTACAGCAGTTCCGGGTCACCGCCAAGCCGTTGCTGGCCGGGGTCGCCGGGCTGGCCGGCCGGCGCAGCATCCGCCGCGCGCTGCGCATCTTCACCGCCTGCGACCGGTACGGTCGAAGCCTGGCGCGCAGCGCCGAGCAGTATCGCGATCCGGTCGGGTCACCCTCGCTGGCCTCGGAACTGGCGCAAGCGTTTTCGGCGGCCGCGGACCAGACGCGGCGCAACATCGAAGCGTTGCAGGAAGCCATCGAAGGGGGCCACGCACCGACGCTGACCTCGGCGGCCGACGAACTCGACGCCGCCGAGACGGTGGCCCGGCAACAGGACGGCGACGGCCGCGATGCCATGAGCCCCGACACCCGGCGGTTCCTCACCGCCGTGCACGCCCTGCGCCAGATCGAGCGCGCCATCATCACCGCGGCCACCAATCTCGGTGGGCGCGAGAGCGTCAAGACCGCCAGTCCCGCGTCGCGCTGATCCGGTGCCTCGCAGATTTGCTAGGCGATCCGCACGCACGCGGCTAGCATCGTGCTAACCGCCACCGCCAGGGCAGCAGTCGAGGAGAAATCCGATGGCGACACCGAACCTTCCGCCGGGCTTCGATTTCACCGACCCCGACATCTACGCCCGTCGGCTTCCGGTGCAGGAGTTCGCCGAACTGCGTGCCACGCAACCCATCTGGTGGAACGAGCAGCCGCTGGATCAAGGGGGCTTCGGCGACGGCGGTTACTGGGTGGTGACCAAGCACCGCGACGTGCGCGAGGTGTCGCTGCGCAGCGATGTCTTCTCGTCGGCCACCAAGTCGATCGTGCCGCGCTACCGGGAAGACTTGGCGCAGGGGCAGATCGAGGCGGGGCGGGCGTCGATGATCATGATGGACGACCCCGAGCACAGCCGGTTGCGCAAGATCGTCTCGCGGGGCTTCACGCCTCGGGCGGTCGAGCGGCTGCGCGCCGAACTCACCGAACGCGCGCGACGCATCACCGCCGACGCCGCCGCGCACGGCTCGGGCGATTTCGTCCGGCAGGTGGCGTGCGAGCTGCCGCTGCAGGCCATTTCGGGACTGCTCGGTGTGCCGACGGAGGACTACGACAAGCTGTTCGACTGGACCAACAACATGATCGGCAGCGACGACCCGGAGTTCGCCGGCAATGACGCGCTGACGTCGGCGGGTGAATTGATGTGGTACGCCATGCAATTGGCGGCGCGCAAGGCCGAGGAACCCGGCCCGAAGGATCGCGACATCGTCACCACGCTGATCGAGGCCGATTCCGAGGAGCAGCGACTCTCCGAGGCCGAGTTCGGCATGTTCGTGGTCACCCTGGCCGTGGCCGGCAACGAGACGACCCGCAACTCGATCACCCAGGGGATGATGGCCTTCACCGACCACCCGGACCAGTGGGAGTTGTTCAAGGCACAGCGGCCGCAGACGGCGGCCGACGAGATCATCCGCTGGGCTACCCCGATCACAGCGTTCCAGCGCACCGCGATGACGGACACCGAACTCGGCGGCGTGGCCATCAAGCAGGGCCAGCGGGTGGTGCTGTTCTACCGGTCGGCGAACTTCGACGACGAGGTCTTCGACGAGCCGTTCACCTTCGACATCATGCGCAGCCCCAACCCGCACGTCGGATTCGGCGGCACCGGAGCGCATTACTGCATCGGCGCCAACCTGGCGCGCATGACGATCGATCTGATGTTCAACGCGATCGCCGACCAGATGCCCGATCTGAGGCCGGCCGGCGATCCCGAACGGTTGCGGTCGTCCTTCATCAACGGGATCAAGCACTGGCAGGTCGACTACCGCGGGACCTGCCCGGCGGGGCGCTAGCTGGGCTGGAAAGGCTGCTCTCGCTCGGTTTCCCGGCGCTCCCCCGCGGCGATGAAGTCCTCGATCAGCTCGACCACCCGATTGGGCACCTCCACCTGCGCGAAGTGGCCCACGTCGGGCAGCACCTCGAGCCGCGCGTCGGTGCGCGCTTCGTGCGCGGCGTAGGCATGCGCGACGGGAATGATGCCGTCGCGCTCCCCCCAGATGGCCATGACCGGTAACTCCTCGCGCAGCCGCAGCCGGTTGAGCGCGCTGACGGCCTGTCCGCGGTAGTCGACGACCGATCGCAGCGTCTTGAGGAACGATTGTCGCGTCTCGCCATCCGACAGCGACGAGTAGGCGCTCCACAGCTCGGCACCGCGCGGCGACTGGATGCCGGCGCTGCGCAGCCAGGACCGCAGCTTGTTGCCGACGGACAGGACGGGTGGCGGCGCGATGATCGGCAAGACCAGCTCCGCCCCGGGTGCAGAGAGCAGCCGCAGCACCCATCCCACGTCCGGGCCCAGGCCGCCGCTGCTGATCAGGATCAACCCCTTGGCGTAGTCGGGGTGCTGATAGACGAACTGCATCGCCACCCCGCCACCGAGGGAGTGACCGACGAGGGTCGCCTGGCTGACGCCGAGCTCGTCCAGGAAATCCCGCAGCCAGACCGCGAATGCGCCCAGCGAATAGTCCGTGCGGGGCTTCGCCGACTCGCCGTGGCCGAGCAGGTCCGGGGCGATGACCCGGAACTTCTTCGACAACGGCGGTATCACCGACCGCCAAGTCTCCGCGCTGCCCGCCATGCCGTGGATGAGCAGCAACACCTCGCCGTCACCCTCGTCGCGGTACGCGATGCGATCGCCGTGCAGGTCGAGAACCTTCACCTCACTCATCCGCCCTGGGTACCCGCTTTGGGCTGCCTACAGCGATGATCTAGTGCATGACCGAACCGGTTGCGACCCGCGTGGCCGTCTACCTCGACTTCGACAACATCGTGATCTCCCGATATGACCAGATTCACGGTCGGAACTCGTTTCAGCGGGACAAGGCCAAGGGCCTCGAGCAGCAATCTGAGCGGCTGGACCGGGCGACCGTGGACGTCGGCGCGATCCTCGACTTCGCGTCGTCCTTCGGGACCCTGGTGCTCACCCGGGCCTACGCGGACTGGTCGGCGGATATCAACGCCGGGTACCGCGGACAGTTGGTGGGCCGCGCGGTCGACCTGGTGCAGCTGTTCCCGGCGGCGGCGTACGGCAAGAACGGCGCCGACATCCGGTTGGCGGTCGACGCAGTCGAGGACATGTTCCGGCTGCCCGACCTGACCCACGTGGTGATCGTGGCCGGTGACTCCGACTACATTCCGTTGGCCCAGCGCTGCAAGAGGCTGGGCCGGTACGTGGTGGGCATCGGGGTGGCCGGCGCGTCGAGCCGGGCGCTGGCGGCGGCCTGCGACGAGTTCGTCATCTACGACGCGCTGCCCGGCGTTCCGGTGCCCGCCGACGCGGGATCGGCCAAGCCGAAGAAAGCGGCCGGCCGCGGCAAGTCGGCCCAGCCCGAGGAAGCCGACGAGCCCGAGGAGCAGCCCGACCCGCAGGCCGCCGCGACCGCGCTGCTCACCCGCGCGCTGCGGATCGGCCTGGAGAAAGACGACGTCGAGTGGCTGCACAACTCCGCGGTGAAGGCCCAGATGAAGCGGATGGACCCGTCGTTCAGCGAAAGATCCCTGGGATTCCGCTCGTTCAGCGATTTCCTGCGGTCGCGGTCCGACGTCGTCGAGCTGGACGAGACCTCGACGACGCGGACGGTGCGGCTGCGCGCGCAGGATTGAGGATCGCGACCCGCGCGATGCCGCCATGCATTTCCCGTTGGATGTATGGCGCTTCGTCCATCAGTGCGCCGATATCGTTGACACCCCTGGGCACCGGCCATACATTATTCGAAAGTCGTCCGCACGTTGTGCGGAACCAAGGAGACCGTCATGACCGTCGGTGCCGCTCCCCCAAGCGTTTTCGAGGCCGACCTGCCGACGCTGTCCTACGACCCCGAGGAAACGCCCGCCCAGGTCTACCCGCGACTGCGCGAGGCGCAGCGGCGGGCCCCCGTCGCGCTGGGACCGCACGGGCCCGAGGTGCTCTCCTATCACCTGGTCCGTTCCGTGCTTCGCGATCCCCGATTCCAGATCCCGCCCGGCATCAACCTGCTCGCCCAGGGCATCGACTCGGGGCCGCTGTGGGACAAGGTGGCCAACAGCCTGCTGTGCCTCGAGGGTGACGCGCACCATCGGCTGCGCAGCCTGTGCTCCAAGGCCTTCACCCCGCGCACGGTCGCGCGCCTGCACGACACCATGGTCGGGGTGCTCAACGAGCTGGTCGCCCGGGTGGCGGCCGCGGGCCGCTGCGACGTCGTCACCGATATCGCCCGCCCGTACCCCGTTCCGATCATCTGCGCGCTGCTCGGCGCGCCCCGCGAGGACTGGGAACAGTTTTCGTTGTGGGCCGACGACGTGTTCAAGGCCTTCAGCTTCACCGTCGACCTGCGCGCGGTCGAGCCGGTCGTGATGCGCGCGTGGCGCCAGCTCGACGACTACGTCGACGAGATGGTCGCCCGGCGGCGGCACAGCTTGACCGATGACCTGCTCTCCGACCTGATCCGCGCCGAGGACGAGGGCGACCGCCTCGACGCCGCCGAGCTGCGCATGTTGGCGGGCGGACTGCTGCTGGCGGGGACGGACACCACCCGCAACCAGGTGGCTGCCTCGGTGCAGGTCCTGTGTGAACATCCTGACCAGTGGGAGCTGCTGCAGCAGCGTCCCGAGCTGGCGATGCGTGCCGTCGAGGAGACCATGCGGCACTCGCCGATCGCCTGCGGCACGCTGCGGCTGGTGGTCGAGGACGCCGAGCTCGACGGCTACTCGTTTCCCGCCGGCACCGCCGTACTGGTGAATACCTTTGCCGCCAACCGTGATCCGGTGGTGTACGACGACCCCGACCGGGTCGACATCACCCGCGCGGCGCCGCCGCCCATCCTGACGTTCGGCGGCGGGGTGCACTACTGCCTGGGCGCGAACCTGGCCAGGCGCGAGATCGCCGAAGCGCTGAACGTCCTGGCGAACGGGCTGCGCCACCCGCGCATCGCCGGACCGGCACCGTGGAAGCCGATGGTGAGCCTGAGCGGTCCCAAGAGCCTGCCCATCGAGTTCGACCGGTAACCATCGGCCCCTTCCGCCGGGCGCAGGTTGTGACAAAGCGCGCCATACGCCCGAGTCGCGGCCGCATCGGGGCGGCTTTACGCTGCTTGGTTACACGAACGTAATGGGGGTTTTCGATGCGTGCAGCCTGGGCGCGTGCCCGGTGGCGGCGCCGGTCGCGCTACCGGCGCGCCGCGGTCGCGTCGGCGGCCTGCCTGGCGTTGGCCTCCTGTTCGGAAACCGCGGCGCCGCCCCCGCTCACCGCCACCACCTCCACATCCGTCTCCAAGACCAGCACCCGCGCGGCGGCCCCGCCCGCACCGATCACCGGGCCGCTGGAAAAGGACTGGAAAAGTTACGGCGGCACGGCCTATTTCGGCTGCCCGGAGAAATTCTCGGCCGGCAAATCGGCGCTCGAGGACATCCGGCCGAAAATCTTCGACCCGAAGACCGGGCAATACGTCGCGCCCGCCATCCCCACCGTGCCGGCCGGGGAGAGCCTCATCGGCGGCATGTGCGCGCTGACCGGCACGGCCGACGACATGAAGGTCGTCTATCTCGTCGCCACCACCGGGCCGGCGCAGCCACCCGCGCCCGCAGCCACCAAAACCACCGCGTACGTCTACGACTCCAAATCGGGCCAGCAGGTCGCCACCAAGGAGCTGCAGCCGCCGTCGCTCGACCTGAAGCCGACCGCACCCAAGGACTGGGGACTGGGATCGACCGCCTCCGGCGTGGCGTGGCTGAACGCCTTCACCGACGGCCACGGCGCCGCGTCGCCGCCGCGCACCGTCGTGCTGTCCGGCGGTGACCTGTCGACGATCTGGACCGATCCGCAGCCCGGCCGGGTCTGGCAGGACGTGCTCGCGTTCCAGCGCAACACCGAACCCGGCAAGACATCCGGCGCCGAGTTGCGCCGGCCCAGCGGGGAGGCGATCTTTCAGGACAACGACGTGCAGTCCGTCGACGCCGAATTGACCGACGGGCCGAACAAACTGGTGAAGCTCACGCACTGGGATTCGTATAACCCCCCGGCGCTGTCGACGATGTTCTACGACCTCAACGCCAAGTCCATCATCAAGATCGGTGATTCGGACCGGATTTCCGGCGGTGGGCTGAGCGCGGCGCTGTCCGACGGGAAGCTGTTCGTCGACGGCCACGGTTCGGACACTTCGCAATTCGGCTTCGGCGTCTGGAATCTGCGCACCCAACAATGGGACTTCCAAAAGAGCCGCGACGACGCCAAGAAGCTGTCGGTCTCCAAGCTGGCGTTCTTCGAAGACCACCTCTACATCACCGGCACCGGCGGGACGAATTCCGTGATCGCCTTGCCCGCAACCGATCCCGTCGCACCCAACTGGGCGCTACGCCCGTTCGAGCGGATCTCCGGATGGACGCTGGTGTGTCGCGGTGAGACGGCGCCGGGCGCCAACGGCGAGTGCAAGGAAATCGTCATGGTGCAAGACCAGGACGGCCACTACCCCGGGCCCTGGTTCTGACGTTCGGTCGCGCACTAGAACAGGCCGAGGGCCTGCGGCACCATGTACAGACCGAAGCCGATGGTCACGAAACACAGTGCGCGGGTGACGTATTTGTGCAGCCCCCGCATGCGCCACCGCTCGGGCAACGCCCTGGCCTCCAGCGCCAGCAGCAGGCCCAGCACGATCGGCAGCAACAGCGCGTTCATGACCTCGACGTCGACCGCCAGGTTGACCAGGTCGACACTGGCCAACACCAGCACCGCGCCCACGATGTGGGCGAGCGCGTAGGTGACGTAGAACTTGGCGGTCGCACGGTTGGGCCGCTCGTTGAGCGTGTGCTTCCAGCCGAACACCTCCGCGAGCCCCCAGGCCCCGGCCAGCGAGGCCACGATGGCGGCCACCAGCGCCGCGCCCAGCATGCCCAGGCCGAACAGCACCGTCCCGCCGACGTGGCCCAGATAGGGCGTCAGCGATTGGGCGATCTGGCCGACGGTTTCCAGCTCCGCCCCGCCGCCGTGTTTTCCGATGGTCCCAATAGTGGAAGCCATCGTGATCACCACCGCGATCATGATCAGCTGGGTCAGCACCGCGCCGAACGCGGTGTCGTAGCGAGCCTGTCGAATCGTGCTCTCCGACAAGCGCTTATCGACGACCGCGCCCTGCTGGTAGAAGATCATCCACGGCATGATGACCGCGCCGACGTTGGCCGCGACCAACAGCAGGTACGACGAGTTGCCCAGCGGCATCGACGACAGACCGTCCACCAGCGCCCTCGGATCGGGCCGGGCCATCACCATGGCCACCAGGAACGCCAGCTCGGCCGCGCCGACGACGAGGCCGATGCGTTCGACGCGCCGGTAGCTGCCGGTCAGCGCCAGCCCCAGCAGGGCGGCGGTGGCGACCGGAATGCTCACCCAGCGCGAGACGCCGAACAGTTCGCCGACCCCGGCGACGCCGGCGAACTCGGTCAGCAGCGCCCCGATCGCGGAGGCGAACAGCGTGAAGGCCGACAGCCACGCCCAGCCGCGGCCGAACCGCTCCCGGATCAGCGAGCCGTGGCCGCGTCCGGTGACGATGCCGAGCCGCACGGTCATCTCCTGCACGACGTAGAGGACCGGCATCAGGATCAGCTGCGGCAGCACCATCCGGTAGCCCCACTGGGCCCCGGACTGCGACGCGGTGATGAGCGAGCCCGCGTCGGTGTCGGCGAGCATCACCACCAGGCCGGGCCCCCACACCGAGAGCAGTCCCCACCGTAGCCACCGGCCACGGGTTCGCAGCGATACCGGCGGCCGGTCGCCGAATCCGTCGGCCACCGGTTGCGTGGTTGTCTCGGTCACCCGGCGATGATAACTAAGGGTCGCCTAACCGCGGGCGTTATCCCGGAGAGCGCCATTGACCGAAAACGCACAACCATTCTCGAAAATGCGATAGGCCTTCTCGAAAAGCGAGAGTACGTTACCCAGGTATGCAAACGGTGCGTAGCTTCTGCCGCGTCTGCACCTCGGTCTGCGGCATCCTCGTCGACGTCGACGGCGACGAGGTGGTCCGCGTCCGCGGCGATCAGGACCATCCCTTCTCGCACGGCTACACCTGCCCCAAGGGCCGCGCGCTGCCGCAGCTGCACCACCACCCCGATCGGCTCGAGCGTCCGCGGATGCGGGTGGACGGGCGGTTGCAGGACGCCACCTGGGACGCCTGCCTGGACGACCTGGGCACCCGGCTGAAGGAGATCATCGATCGGCACGGACCGGCGTCGGTCGCGTTCTACTTCTCCACCATGGAAAGCGCCGGCTTCCGGATGGCCGAGGCCCTGCACGCCGCGATCGGCACGCCGGCCAAGTTCAGCCCGCTGACCATCGACGGCACCGCCAAGCCGCTGGTCTCGGATCTAGTCGGCGGGTTCATGGGGCTGTCCGGCCGCACCGACCTGGACAACGCCGACTTCCTTTTGCTGGTTGGCGTCAATCCCGTTGTGTCGCATGGCCATGCGATCTCGATGCCCAACCCGACCGGCACGGTGCGCGAAATCGCCCGGCGCGGTCAGGTGTGGGTGATCGACCCGCGCCGCACCGAGACCGCCCGGCTGGCCACCGCCCATCTGGCGCCGCGGCCCAGCACCGACCACGCGGTGCTGGCCTATCTGGTACGCGAAATCCTGTGCGACGGAATGAAATCCGATGTACCGGTGCAGGGCATCGACGCGCTGTCCGCCGCGGTGGCGCCGTTCACCCTCGAGCACACCGCAGCGCTGGCCGATGTCGCGGAAGCCGACCTGCTCCGGCTGTGCGAGGCGGTGCGCGCCGCCGAGTGCGTCGCGGTGGAAACCGGCACCGGTGTCACCATGACGGCCGAACGCGCCAACGTCACGCAGTGGCTCGCGTGGGTGCTGATGATCCTCACCGGCGCGATGAACCGGCCCGGCGGGACGTGGTTTCATCCCGGATTCGCTTACCAGCTGGAGACTTTCGGCGAGTTCCTGCCCGTCACGCCGATCGAGGGTGTCTTCGGTCCCGGTCCGCGCAGCCGCCCCGAGGCGCAGGCCTTCATCAACGAGTGGCCGTGCGCGGTGTTGCCCGACGAAATCGCCGCCGGCAACATCCGCGCGCTGATCAACGTCGGCGGCAGTCTGGTCACCTCGTTCCCCGAGACGGGCAAGCTGATTCCGGCCCTGCAGAACCTCGAGGTGTTCGCCACCACCGAGATCATCAACAACGAGACCACCGAACTGGCCACCCACGTCCTGCCCACCAAGGATCCGCTGGAGCGGCCCGACATCACCATCCACGACATCCTGAGTTCGCATGTGTCGGTGCAGTACAGCCCGGCCGTCGTGGCCCCGGTCGGCGAGCGGCGCTCGATGTGGTGGGTGTTCGCCGAGCTCGGCCGGCGGCTCGGCTATGACCTCGGCAATCTCGGGAACCCCGACACCAGCACCGACGACGACGTGCTGGCCGTCCTATTGGCAGGCGCGCGAACGGGTTTCGAGGAGGTAGCGGCGGCGGGTTGGGCCGAGGCTCCGCGCGAGTTACCGGCGGCCTGGGTCGACGAACATGTCGCGCGGATGGGGGGCTGGCGGCTGGCGCCGCCGCTGCTGGTCGACCAGCTCGCCGCGCTGGAACCGCCCGCACCCCTGGTGATGGTGCCGCGCCGGCAGCGCCGAAAGCTCAACGGGCAGCTGGACTTTCTCGGTGAGGCGCCCGAGATCCTCATCCATCCCGACGACGGCGCAGCGGCCGGGGTCATAACCGGCCAGAGGGTGACCGTCCGCAGCACGAGCGGAGAACTGACCGGCATCGCAAAGGTCGACGACTCCATCCGGCGCGGAGCGGTGTCGATCCCGCACGGCCACCACGTCGCCAACGTCAACCGCCTGACCAACAAGGACGATATCGATGTGGTGACCGGCATGGTGCGCTACTCCGGCATTCCCGTGAGCCTGCACCCCGCCTAGGCGGACAGATCCCTGGCTCTGCTTGGTGACGTCGGGCAGTCGGCGCAGGCAGACAGTTTGTGACGCAACAGCTTGCGGATAATCAAGCATCGAGGGTTCAGTCGATTAGATGGGCGGGCAATCGGTGACGGTGATCATTTCCCGCGTGGCCAACGCGCTGATCGCCGATGTCGACGTCACGGTACCGACGACGTCGATCAATAGACGGGTCCTGGACCGTTACCGCCGCCGCCACGGTGGTCTGTGGGTCGGCGGCCGGCTCACCGTTACCGAGACCGATGTTCAGTTCCACGCCAACGCCCTCAACCGCTCGATCCAGTCGGGACAACTGGACATCATCGTCGGCCTCCGCTCGGTCGAATCCGTCGAACTATTGCCAGGCGTTCTCACCAAAATCATCGCCATACACACCGGTGACCGGGTGACCAAATTCCGCTGCTTCGGGGCGGCGAAGGTCGCGGACCGAATTCGCGCTGCAGCGTCTTCCGCGGGCGCTTGAACTGGCTCCGGTCAGGTCTTGCACCGCTCGATGAATCGGCAGACGAGGAAGTCATCTGCACCACAGATCACCGCGTCGGCTGTCCGATGTGCCCAGTCGTGACAGGGTGTCGTGGGCCGCGATCATGTCGATGCTGCGCGGTGAGATGTCAGTGTCGCCCGGCCGTACCGACAACGTGGCCGCAACGGCTCTCGGTGAACGTCATCAGAAGACCGCATCGGCTAGGCGGTCGACCTGGTCGATCTCGGCGACACACGGATGGAAGATGACTCCGTCGAAACCTAGGTCGCGGTAGGCGCGCACGGTCTCGATCGCCTCGTCCGCCGAGCTGAGCATGTCGGCGACGTTGAGGGCGGCGAAGTCAGGCTTGAAGCCGTAGTAGCGCTGCAGATGGGAGCGACCCATAGCGATGGTGTCGGCATCGCCGAAAGCGAAGTTGACGCTGGCCGCAAGCCACGGGCGTCCCGCGCGGCCCGCCTCCGCCCATGCCACCCGCACCCGATCGGCCAGCGCAGACTGGTTGGCGTAGTCACGCAACGCCCCTGCGGTCCAGCCGTCACCGATCGCGGCCGCGCGGCTGATCGTCGCGTCCGCTCGCCCGCCGAACAGGATCGGAATCCGCACGGGCGCAGGGGTCAGCGGCTTATCGCCCGTCACGGTGTGGGCGTCACACGTTGCGCGCACCACGGCCACGGTCTCGTCGAGGATGCGCCCGCGCCGGCGATAGTCCACGCCGACAGCGGTGTAGTCATCGGGTCGGCTGCCGATGCCCAGGCCGAGGGTGAGCCGCCCACCGGATGCGGCGGCAAGGGTGGCGACTTGCTTGGCCAGCGGCACCGCGGGGTACAGCGGAGCCAGCAGCACGTTGGTCGTCAGGCCGATGTTTGTGGTCGCGCCCGCGGCTACAGACATCGCGACCAGCGAGTCGAGGCTTTCGTAGACCAGCCGGTCTATGGCGGCTAGTGCCGCGAAACCGCGCCGTTCGGCTCGACGCGCCCACTCGGCGGTCAACGGCCCGGGCACGTGTGCGATATGGCTGGGCAGTCCGATTCCAATGTGCATGGCGATATCGCTCCTTATGAGTTGATTGCCGCAAAGACGTCGTCGTAGTTGCCGTCGCGGGCGGCGAATCGCACGTGTTTGGCGGCATCGACCACGATCTCTGCGGCGTCAGGCCGGCCGTGCAACAGCGAAAATGCCTCGGCGACAAAGGCGTTGACCGACATCGTGGCCGCGCCATCGCCCCGTTCGGCAAGCATGTCGGTCTGGACCCGCGGCGGGATGATCTCAATGACCTGGACCCGGGTGTGACGCAATTGGTGGCGCAACGACTGGGTGTAGGCGTGCAAGCCCGCTTTGGTCGCTGAGTAGCTCGGCGCGTCCGCTCTGGGGACGAACGCTAAAGCGGAGGTGATGTTGGCGATTGCGGCGTGCTGCTGGGAGAGCAGCGTGCGTAGCAGTGCCGCCGTGAGCCGTATCGGGCCCAGCAGGTTGACCGCGACCGTCTGCTCGGCGATGTCCGCCGAGGTGGTTAGCAGGTCCTCGGAGCGCATCACCCCCGCGTTGTTGATCAGGATGTTCAGACCGGGGTGGCTGCCGGTCAGCTCAGCGGCCAACCGGTTGATGCTGTCCGGCTCCGCCAGGTCCAAGTGGCGGTATTCGATGCCCGGGTTGGCATCGGCGACGGCCTGCAGCACGCCGCGACGGCGTCCGGCGATCACGACCTGGTTGCCGGCTCGGTGCAGGGTTTCGGCCAGGCCGCGACCGATTCCGGTGCCGCCACCGGTGACCAAAATGGTGTTTCCTGTCGGCTTCATGGACTTCAGGCTCGCAGCGACGGCGGTGAACTTGCGATCGTTGCGGCGAAATTGTGCAGAAGTCCTCACCCAGACCGCGATCGACGCATACTTTTCGTTGTGCTTGACGACTTAGACGCGCAGATTCTGCATGCCCTGCAGCTGGCTCCTCGGGTGTCGTTTCGCCGGATCGCCACCGTCGTCGAAGCCACTGAGCAAACGGTCGCGCGTCGCTACCATCGGCTGCGCCGCGACGGCGTGGTGCGCGTTGTCGGGCTGGAGAACCGGTGGATCGATGGGGAGGGGAGTTGGGTGTGCCGGATGCGCGCCGCACCCGAACGCATCCAGCAGCTGGCCGACGCCTTGGTGCGCCGGCCAGACGTGTCTCATGCCAACGTGCTGGCGGGATGGACCGACCTGGTTTGCGTCATCCGTGCGCCGGTGGGTGACACCCGGGAGGATCTCCTGAAGCTACTCCCGCGAACAGCCTCGGTCACCGACATCACCATCGACCTGCTGCTGCATTCGTTCGGGCAGCCTCACAGTGCACCGTGGACCGGTTACGGCCGCACCCTCACCGACCGGCAGGCCGCAGCGATCCTGGCGGAGCGAACCGGTCGGATGCCCGGCGCTCAGCGGTGCTCGCCCACTGCCGCGGACCGCCCGATCTTCGAGGCGCTCGCCGAGGACGGCCGGACGTCGCAACCGAAACTCGCCGCACGCGCCGGCTGGTCGGTGGCCAGAGTGGGCCGGCGACTCGGGGCGCTGGAAGCCGGCGGCGCCCTGCTCTTCGACGTCGACGTGTTACCGGAACGACTCGGCCACCAGCTCAGCGCGATGCTGTGGCTGACAGTAGCGCCCCGCGACATCCAATCCGTGGGCGAGCGCATCGCTGCGCACCACCACATCGCCTTCGCCGGCGCCATTAGTGGGACCAAAAACCTTGTGGCGATTGCGATCTGCCGGGACATCGATGATCTGTACCGGTACCTCAGTGAGCAACTCGGACAGATCGCGGAAATTCTCAGTTACGAGGTCAACATCCGCACTCAACGCCTCAAGCAGCACGGATCGCTGGTGGCCCAAGGAAGGCTGATCAACTCCCGCCCCTTCCGCACTGGGCGGTGAGCCGCCCCGGCGCGGCGCGCCGTCGAATGAAGCACGGCTGCACCTTCAGCCCTGCTCGCGGACAACCCTTTTCGCTCCGAAGGCGACGAGCGCGGTGCAGATCACCAGCACGCCGGTGGCCGCGGCTTCGGCGATCAACGAGCCGGAGTTCAGCACTTGCCGGTCCGGCACCAGGGAAATGCCCATCTCGTTCTTGGCGTCGCCGGCTAGTACCGCCGGATAGACCAGGCACACGACGGCGGTGACGAACGCGACGACCGCGCATCCACATGCGACGAGCCCGAGCACGCGCACTCGGGCCGCGCCCAGGACCGCGGCGCCGGCCGCGAGGGAGGCGATCAACACGACCCATCCCGGCACGCTGTCCACCATGCCGGCGAGCAGATGGCCGTATTCCTGCCTGTCCTCGCCGACGTAGACGCCCAGGCCATTCCACCGAATGGGCAATCCCAGCCGGCTGACGTCGACCCAGGGCAGCAGTGTCAATGCGGCTGATGCGATGGCCGCCGCGACGGCCACCACGGTGATCACCTTGGTACGCAGCATGTTTCCTTTCGATCGGCCGGCCGGGACGAATTTCGCGCCGGCCACTCAGGGTAGGCGGGATGGCCCGTCACGCAAAGGGCGAGTTAACCCCCGAGGTCAGGGGTACCCCACCGGGCATGGGGTGGGTAACCGAGCACGCGGTCGCGATCTTCTCGGCTTTGCTTTCGGCGTTCTGGGCTGCGGTGGGAATCGTCGTTCGGCAGCGCGCGACCCACCGGGTTCCCGGTGATGAGGCCATGTCCGCCACGATGGCGACGACGCTGGTTCGCCAACCGCTGTGGTGGGCCGGGACGTTTGCCGCGGTTGCCGGCTACGCGTTCCAGGCCGTGGCGCTGGCCCACGGCTCGCTGCTGTTGGTCCAGCCGTTGTTGGTGTCGTCGCTGCTGTTCGCGCTGCCGCTGAGCGCGGCGCTGTGCCACCAGCGCATCAGCGGGCCCCAGTGGGGGTGGGCGATGCTGCTGACGGCGGCGCTGGCGGTTTTCCTGCTGGTGGGCGAGCCCCGGGAAGGGCATAGCCGCCCCCCGATACCGGCGTGGACGCTGGCGCTGCTGATCACGGTCCCCGCGGTGATCGCCTGCGTCGTCGCCGCGCACCGCGCCGCGGGCCGGATGCGAGCGTCACTGCTGGGTGTCGCCGTGGCGGTCCTGCTCGGCATGATCGCCGTGGTGACCAAGGTCTGCACCCACCGCTTCGCGATGGGCGGCTGGCATGCGCTCTTGACCGTCCCGGCCCCGTACGTGCTGGTCGGACTCGCGGTGACGGTCACGGTAGTGCAGAACTCCGCGTTTCACGCCGGCGCGCTGCAGGCGTCGGTGCCGATCATGCTGGTGGGCGAACCGGTGGTCGCCGTCCTGCTCGGCGTGGTGGTGCTCGGCGAGCACTTGGCGGTGGGCGGCGCTAGCGCGCTCGTCCTCGTCCTCGCGGTGGTGGCCATGGGGGCGGCCACCGTCGCGCTCGGCCGCAGCCAGGCCATCGAAAACGGCGGCGTCGCGGGCGAGGCGCCCACCGCAGCGCCGGAGCGTGACGAGGCCGCGCTGACGGCGGTCGGGGTAAGCCCGCGCGGCGGGCGTTACGCCAACTGATCCTGGGGTATCGGTTCGGGCAGCGTGTTCGCTTTGGTGGTCATGTCTTTGCATTCGCCGTAGATGGTGATCGACCCGCCGGAATTCTGCACCGGCGAGTAAGGATCGAAGACCGCCGTAACCCCTTGTTTGCTGACCGCGGAGCCGTGCGTGCGGAAGTCTCCCGGCCCGCCCCAGCCGTGTTGTTTCAGGGTCGCAACCATCTGCTCGATCTCGGCTCGGGATGCTTCCAGGGTGGGCGCGTGGTCGTAGGCGATGCCGACGATTCCCCGGAAGGGCGCCACAGCCTGGTCGTTACAGGAGTCGCGGCTGAAATGCGCCGACACGCCTTTGAGTCCCAGCGTGGTGGCGATCTCTCGCGCCGCATTGACCACTTGGGCCCTGGATTGTTCGGGAGTCATCGGGTTGGGCACCCCTTCGCTCAGATTCCTTACGCTGCTGCAGGATTGAAGCGCGAGGGTCAGCACCCCCGCCGCGGCGAGGGCAAGCAACCACCGCCAGGTGGCGCTGCTGATTCCCCTTAAGGTGTTCATGGCTGTTCTCAATGGTAGTGGCCTCCTGTCGGGCGTCGAAGTGCCTCCGGGTCGAATTCATCGGGGAGCCAGTAACTGCCGCGGTGCTGTGCGGTCATATTGTCGTGTTCTAGTGCGTCACCGTGACCGGATGCGATGTCGGCGATGCTGAACAACGATTCGTTCCCGGGCGTGAAGTAGGAGCTGTGGTCCTTCAGCGGGAAGGTCAGCCCCGGCGCTTCGGCCTTGAACCGTGTCGAACCCCAGCCTTCGACGGCCGGGTCGCTACCGAGCCCGACCGTGACTCCGGTTCCGGGCAGGTGTCCCTGGATGCCGCCGAGGTGGGTGATCGGGTCGGTGGATGCGGCGCCGACATAGACGTGTCCGCCTTCGGGAAGGTGGAAGTCGCCGGCGTTATGGGCAAGGTCGGTTCCTGGACAGCCCACCAGGACAACGTCATTGGCGTGCATCCCGGATCCCGCCGCGGCGTCGGCCACCGTAGTGGAGCCGTAGGAATGACCCACCACGGTCACGTGTGAGTTGCCCGGTTGGTGAGTCACGCCGAGCGCGTTGACATCCCCGGCCAGTAGGCCTCCTCCGTTTCTGGCGAGCGTCGTCTGCCCGATCTGGGGATCTAATGCGCTGTCTGGGGCGTGATACCCCATCCACACCAGAACCGAATTCGATTTGTTCGGATCGGCCCGTTGCGCTTCGTTGTAGATGTTTCGTCCGTCCGTGTGACTCAGATAGCCGTCGCGCACGCTGCTGCCCGTTCCCGGTACGAGCACGGTGGTGTTGTCGGCCTTGTCGGGGTTGCCGATGGCGATGGCTTCCCTGCCCCGACCGTCGAACGCTTCGGGATCGTAGGTCTGCAGGAACACCGGGTTCTTGCTGCCATCGGGGTTCGTCCCGTTCGTGTTGAGGCCGTCGCGTGTCTTGAGCGCGTTGTTGTAACGGGTGATGGCCGACGGCGACAGGCCGTACAGCTCCGGATGCTGGGTCACCTGGTCAACACCGACATGGGCTCGGTCAGCGGCGCTTTGCACGCGGGCGATGTCGTCGTTCATCACCGCCTGGTTGACCGTGTCCCGGCTCACGGTCTCAATGCCGTTGAGGTTGCCCAACTCCGGCGGATGCTGCGCGAGCAACTGATCGCGCTGTTCCTGACTGAGGGAATTCCACCACCGCTTGACGTCTTCGGGTTTGGTGTTCGGTGGCGGGATGTGAATCTGTTCGGGTTTGTCCTGGGCGTCCGCCGGCGCAAGCGGCTTGGGGTCATACCCGTCAGCACGCAGATTTCCCAGCGAGTTCTGCAGCGTGGCCGAATAGTCGTTGCGTATCGAGTTCAGCTGGTTGAGAGCGACTTTGGTGTCGTTGACGGCGGACGTTTTGATGGCATCGATGATGGCGTGCAGTTCCCGCTGGGTCTGCGCGTCAGGGTGGTCCCGCAGATCCTGCTCCGCCAGATCGATCAGATGGTCGAGCTGCTCCAATTGCCCTTCCAATTGGGCGATCTCGCGGGCTCCCGCCTGTTGCGCGCCGGCCAACGAGGCGGCGATGTTCTCCAGGTCTGCGCCGATTTTGGGCAACTGTTCGGATTGCGCGCCAAGCGATTTGACGGTGCGCTGCACTTCAGCGGAGTCGTTGATCGGGCTGCCGCCGTCCTGATGGTTCCAGGCGGCGTTGAAGCGTTGCTGCGCCTGCGCGAATGCGTGGTCGGCCTCGGCCGTGTGGCGGCCCGCCCCATGGAAGGCTTCCGCCAGACGCGCGATCT
The DNA here is from genome assembly GCF_001673415.1 of Mycobacterium sp. 1165196.3. NCBI lineage: Bacteria > Bacillati > Actinomycetota > Actinomycetes > Mycobacteriales > Mycobacteriaceae > Mycobacterium > Mycobacterium sp. 1165196.3. The sequence continues at coordinate 28,868 of NZ_LZLU01000076.1, forward strand.
GGGCCGGGTTACCGGCCTGCAGGGTTCGGTTGATCGCCCACGGGTCGCCGCCGGCCCCCGCGATCAGCTCCGCGATGGTGAGATGCTTCAACTGCATCGCATGTCCGTACCGCGCACGGGAGAAAGATTACCGCCGCCAGGTTGTCGATCAATTCACCTTCGGCTGCGAGCGTCACTTTGGATGCCAAGGGATTTCGCCATGAGACGATTCGTGAACCCGACGATCAAAAGGACTCGAAAACGCGAGCGCGACAAGGCAATCCAGGTCAGGAGCACAGCAGCAGGACACCCTCCCGGTGGACTTGGAGTTGGAGGAAGTACCGGGAGGGTGCCTGGCTTTTGTCGACGGTGGTCACCTGGCGCGTGAGTCGCCCTCCACGACGAATAAGAGCCGATCGACGAAGGCGAGATCGTCGGCCAGCTTTTCGATCAGCTCCGCGGCGCGAGCCTGCCGGACCCCGGCCAGGCGATCGTGCGCGGACACGGCCGACTCACGGGCGGCGAGGATGGCGGTACGGCATTGGCGTAACGCGCCGAGAGCGTCGGGAGAACCAGCCATGATCGCCCCCTGGGTGATGCTGTGCTGGATGAATTCCCCCCAGCACGCCCGGCGACACCGGCTTGACCGAATTGTTACAACTTGTCTTGTATTAATTGCGCACGTGTCGCACAGCGGGCGCCGGCGGCGAGCGTGGACTACGCACGGCGCCGGCCGAAAACAGGCTTGGTGGCAGGTACAGGATTCGAACCTGTGAAGCTTTCGCGACGGATTTACAGTCCGCTCCCATTGGCCGCTCGGGCAACCTGCCGCCAGACAGGTTACAACGAGCGAGTAGACAAAGCACAAACGCCTATCACCGGATGAAGGGACGGAATGCATGGCGGACTCATCGTTCGACATCGTCAGCAAAGTGGATCGCCAGGAGGTCGACAACGCGCTCAACCAGGCCGCCAAGGAGCTGGCCACCCGCTTCGACTTCCGCGGCACCGACACCACAATCGCCTGGAAGGGCGACGAGGCTATTGAGCTGACCTCGTCCACCGAGGAACGCGTCAAGGCGGCCGTGGACGTCTTCAAGGAGAAGCTGATCCGCCGGGACATCTCGATGAAGGCCTTCGACGCCGGCGAACCGCAGGCCTCGGGCAAGACCTACAAGATCAACGGCTCCCTCAAGCAGGGCATCAGCAGCGAGAACGCCAAGAAGATCACCAAGCTGATCCGTGACGACGGCCCCAAGTCCGTCAAGACGCAGATCCAGGGCGAGGAAATCCGGGTCACCAGCAAAAAGCGTGACGACCTGCAGGCCGTCCAGGCGCTGCTCAAGCAGGCCGACCTGGACGTGGCGCTGCAGTTCGTCAACTACCGCTGACCGGCCCGGCGCGGTTTCCCGGTTCCTAGCCCGACCAACCGGTGGGTCTCTAGGCTAGTGACGAGTCCCACAATTTGAGCGAGGTTCGCGATGACCGTGACTCCCCAGCAAGCCGCCGACGGTGGTGCGACCGAGGCCGGGTACACCGACGTGATCATCGTCGGTGCCGGCATCTCCGGCATCGACGCGGCCTATCGGATCACCGAGCGCAATCCGCACCTGACCTACACCGTCCTGGAGCGGCGAGCGCAGATCGGCGGGACGTGGGACCTGTTCCGCTACCCCGGGGTGCGCTCGGACAGCAGCATCTTCACGCTGTCCTTCCCGTTCGAGCCGTGGACCCGCAAAGAGGGCGTGGCCGACGGCGTGCACATCCGCGAGTACCTGGCCGCCACCGCGCGCAAGTACGGCATCGATCGGCACATCCGGTTCAACAGCTATGTGCGGTCGGCCGACTGGGACTCGGCGACCGACACCTGGACGGTCACCGTCGAACAGGACGGGGCGCGCAAGCTCTACCGCGGGCGCTTCCTGTTCTTCGGCAGCGGCTACTACAACTACGACGAGGGCTACACGCCCGACTTCCCGGGCATCGAAGAGTTCCAGGGCACCGTGGTGCACCCCCAGCACTGGCCAGAAGACCTCGACTACACGGGCAAGAAGGTGGTGGTGATCGGCAGCGGGGCGACCGCGGTCACGCTGCTGCCGTCGTTGTCGGACCGGGCCGCCAAGGTCACCATGCTGCAGCGCTCGCCGACCTATCTCATCTCGGCGTCCAAGTACGGCACTGTCGCCGCCGTCTCGCGAAAGCTGTTGCCCCGCAAGCCCGCCCATCTTGTTGTTCGCATGTACAGCGCCCTGACCGAGGCGGTGTTCTTCGCGTTGTCGCGCAAGGCGCCGGGGTTCGTGCGCTGGCTGTTGCGGCGAAAGGCGATCAACAGCCTGCCCGCCGGCTACGACGTCGACACCCACTTCAAGCCGCGCTACAACCCGTGGGATCAGCGGATGTGCCTGATCCCCGACGCCGATCTGTACAACGCGATCACCGCGGGCTCGGCCGAGGTGGTCACCGACCACATCGACCACTTCGACGCGACCGGCATCGCGCTGAAGTCCGGCGGCCATCTCGACGCCGACATCATCGTCACCGCCACCGGCCTGCAGCTGCAGGCGCTCGGTGGGGCCACGATCAGCCTGGACGGCACCGAGATCAAGACCAGCGACCGCTTCGTCTATAAGGCGCACATGCTCGAAGACGTGCCGAACCTGTTCTGGTGTGTGGGCTACACCAACGCGTCGTGGACGCTGCGGGCCGACATCACCGCCCGGGCGACCGCAAAACTCATGGAGCACATGGCCTCTCACGGCTATACCCGTGCCGCCCCGCATCGCGGCAACGAGCCGATGACCGAGAAGCCGTCGTGGGACATCAACGCCGGCTACGTGTTGCGCTCGGTGCACATGCTGCCGAAGTCGGGCACCAAGCGGCCGTGGAACGTGCGGCAGAACTACCTGGCCGACGCACTGGACTACCGCTTCGACCGGATCGAGGAGGCGATGGTGTTCGGCCGGGTCGATGACCGCGCACCGCTGGCCGGCTAGCCCGGTCTGAGTGTTCGTGAACTGCTACTAAATCGCAGGTGTCCGCAATACGCTGATCGCCATGGCATCTGAGAAGCGCGAACCCAAAGTCGTTGTGCTCGGTGGCGGTTCCTGGGGCACCACCGTGGCATCAATCTGCGCTCGTCGCGGTCCGACGCTGCAGTGGGTGCGCTCCGAGGCGACCGCCAGCGACATCAACGACAACCACCGCAACAGCCGCTACCTCGGCAACGACGTCGTGCTCAGTGACACCCTGCGCGCCACGACCGACTTCGCCGAGGCGGCCAACTCCGCCGACGTCGTCGTGATGGGCGTTCCCTCGCACGGCTTTCGGGGGGTGCTGAGCGAGCTCGCCAAGGAGCTGCGGCCGTGGGTGCCGGTGGTGTCGCTGGTCAAGGGGCTCGAGCAGGGCACCAACATGCGGATGTCGCAGATCATCGAGGAGACGCTGCCCGGCCACCCCGCCGGCATTCTGGCCGGGCCGAACATCGCGCGCGAGGTCGGCGAGGGCTACGCCGCCGCGGCGGTGCTGGCGATGCCCGACCAGCACCTGGCGACCCGGCTGTCGGGCCTGTTCCGCACCCGGCGCTTCCGCGTGTACACCACCGACGACGTCGTCGGGGTGGAGATGGCCGGGGCGCTGAAGAACGTCTATGCCATCTCGGTCGGGATGGGCTACTCGCTGGGCATCGGCGAGAACACCCGCGCGCTGGTGATCGCCCGCGCGCTGCGGGAGATGACCAAGTTGGGCGTCGCCCTCGGCGGCAATCCCGATACCTTCCCGGGCCTGGCCGGCCTGGGTGACCTCATCGTCACCTGTACCAGCCAGCGCAGCCGCAACCGCCATGTCGGTGAACAACTGGGGGCGGGCAAGCCGATCGACGAGATCATCGCCTCGATGAACCAGGTCGCCGAGGGCGTCAAGGCCGCCAGCGTGATCATGGAGTTTGCCAACGAATTCGGGCTGACCATGCCGATCGCCCGCGAGGTCGACGCCGTGATCAACCACGGCTCGTCCGTCGAGCAGGCCTACCGCGGCCTGATCGCCGAGGTACCCGGCCACGAGGTGCACGGTTCCGGCTTCTGAACTGGTCGTTCCGAGCTGGCCAAATTCAAATCTTTGCGTTCTCTATGGGCACGGCCCGCCAGCTTGACCGGTCTTTGCCAGCAAAATACCGTCAATCCAGGCGGCCAGCGGTATCCGGGCGCGATCCTGCGGGTCACCCCGGCGTAATCGTTTGTACGCCAGCGCGTTACGAAGAAGTAATGAGCGCACTATGGGCGGATATCGGAACATCCCCCGCTAACTCCTATCGAGGGACGCGACCGATGCACAACGTTGAACAGTCGGGCCAAAAAACCCGTGCACGTCGGCTGAGCGAACCGCGCATCAATCGGTTGCGCGGCATCATCCGGCACGACCTACCGTCATCGCTGGTGGTGTTCCTGGTGGCGCTCCCGCTGTCACTGGGGATCGCGATCGCTTCGGGCGCCCCGGTGCTCGCCGGCCTGATCGCCGCGATCGTCGGCGGCATCATCGTCGGCTCGCTGGGCGGATCGCCGCTGCAGGTCAGCGGTCCCGCGGCCGGGCTGACAGTCGTGGTCGCCGACCTGGTTTCCGATTTCGGTTGGGGCATAACGTGTTTGATCACCGTTGCCGCCGGAGTGGTGCAGGTGCTGCTGGGCCTGAGCCGGGTCGCCCGTGCGGCCCTGGCGATCTCACCGGTCGTCGTACACGCGATGCTGGCCGGCATCGGCATCACGATCGCCCTGCAGCAGGCGCACGTGTTGCTCGGCGGGAAGTCCAAGAGCACGGCGTGGCACAACCTCATCGGGCTTCCGGGCCAGATCATCGGCGCGCACCGGCCGGGGGTCATCCTGGGCGTGCTGGTGATCGTCATCCTGGTGGGCTGGCGCTGGGTTCCCGCCAAACTGCGCCGCATTCCGGGTCCCCTGGTTGCCATAGTCGCGGTGACGGTGATCTCGGTGGTCTTCCCGTTCCACGTGCGACGGATCAACCTCGAGGGCTCCCCGCTGGACGCGCTGCGATTGCCGGATCTTCCCCACGGCAACTTCGGTGCGGTCGCGATCGGGGTGATCACGGTGGCGCTCATCGCCAGCGTCGAGAGCCTGCTGTCGGCGGTGTCGGTCGATCGGATGCACAACGGTCCGCGCACCGATTTCAACCGCGAGTTGGTGGGGCAGGGAGCCGCCAACATCGTGTCGGGCACCATCGGTGGGCTGCCGGTGACCGGGGTCATCGTCCGTAGCTCGACAAATGTCAACGCGGGCGCCAAGTCTCGCGCCTCGGCGATCATGCACGGCGTCTGGATCCTGCTGTTCACCATCCCGTTCGCCGGGCTGGTCGAAGAGATCCCCACCGCCGCGTTGGCCGGACTACTCATCGTCATCGGCATTCAGCTGCTCAAGCCGGCCCACATCGAAACCGCAATGAAGCACGGCGATCTGGCGGTGTACGTCGTGACCGCCGTCAGCGTCATCTTCCTCAACCTGCTGCACGGCGTCATGATCGGGCTCGCGCTGGCCATCGCCCTGACCGGATGGCGGGTGATCCGGGCCAAGATCGAGGCAACGCCGGTGGGCGACGACGAGTGGCGGGTGAGCATCGAGGGCGCGGCATGCACCTTCCTGGCGCTCCCGAGGCTGACGCGGCTGCTGGCGTCGATTCCGCAGGGCGCGACGGCGACGGTGACCCTTGCGGTCCACTACCTCGATCACGCCGCCCATCAGACGATCACCGACTGGCAGCAACAGCACGAGGCGACGGGCGGGACGGTGCACATCCGGGGCGGGACCGACACGGGCCGCCGCGACGTGCACCAACCGCTGGTCGAGGCCCAAAGCCCGGGTGCCGCAGCATAATTGGCGCTCGGGTTGAGCCGGTTCGGGGACGAGGCGCCGCGGGTGCCCGGCCGGTCAGTCCACGTCGATGCGGACGTGTAGCCGCTTGCCGCACACCTGCGCCAGCCGTTGCAGCACGTCGCCCCGGGGCACCTCGGTCCCGTCCTCCCAGGCGGCGACCTCGGCCTGGGTGGTGCCCAGCGCCTCGGCCAGCTGGGCCTGGTTCATCCCCGCACCGGCGCGCGTTTCGAAGATCAAGTCGAGCAGATCCAATGCCAGCCCGGCTTCGTGAATGTCCATCGAGTTGGGTTCAGTCACCGCCAATCACCGTCCAACTCCGATGTACGTGGGTCAGGGCTACCGCCCGGCCATTTGTTCCAGCCGGCGGATGCGGTCCTCGATCGGCGGGTGCGTCGAAAACAGCGACCCGATCCGCTCGCCCGCGCGGAACGGATTGGCGATCATCAGGTGCGCCTGGCTGGCCAGCTGGGGCTCGGGCGGCAACGGGGCCGCCTGCACCCCGCCGGAGATCTTGCGCAGGGCCGACGCCAGGGCCAGCGGGTCACCGGTCAGCACCGCGCCCGATTCGTCCGCCTGGTATTCGCGTGATCGCGACACCGCCAACCGGACCACCGTCGCCGCGATCGGGCCCAGCAACGAAACCAGCAGCAGCGCAAAGGGATTCTCGCCGTCGCGGTCGTTACCGCCGAACATGCCGGCGAACATGGCCATGTTGGCCAGCGCGGTGATCACCGACGCCAGCGCCCCGGCGATGCACGAGATCAGGATGTCGCGGTTGTAGACGTGCGAAAGCTCGTGTCCCAGTACGGCACGCAGCTCGCGCTCGGTGAGGATGCCCAGAATGCCGGTGGTGCAGCACACCGCCGCGTTGCGGGGGTTGCGCCCGGTCGCGAATGCGTTGGGCGCGTTGGTGTCGCTGATGTACAGCCGGGGCATCGGCTGGTGCGCGGCGGTGGCCAGCTCACGCACGATCCGGTACATGGCCGGCGCCTGCACCTCCGACACCGGCTGCGCGTGCATCGCCCGCAGCGCCAGCTTGTCGCTGTTGTAGTACGTGTAGACGTTCATCCCGATGGCGAACAGCACCGCGAGGAACATCGCGGTCTTGCCGAAGAGCGAGCCGACGAACACGATCAACGCGGACATGCCAACCAACAACGCGAACGTCTTGAACGTGTTGTGATGCGGATGCCAGGTCATCGGTGTCTCCTCGGAACACTCGGGTCGCGCGTTACTGCCGATTACAGCTCATAGAACGCCCGAGACGGCCCCGTTGGTTCCACAGGGCGCTCGCGATCACCACTAGCCGAATGGTGGCGACCCGCTTCACGCGGCTGCGCCGCGCTCGCGATCACCACTAGCCGTGCCGGCTGATGGTGTAGTCGACCAGCGTCTGCAGCGCCTGCCGGCCCGGGACGTCGGGCAGCAGGGACAGCTCCTGGCGCGCCTGGTCCGCGTATTCCTGCAGCGACTGCTTGGCCTTGGCCATGCCCGGTGATGCCCGCAACAATCCCAGCGCCTCGGCCACCGCCTCGTCGTCGTCGATGGGCCCGACCAGCAGCTCGCGCAGCCGCGCAGCTTCGGGCCCGGGTTCGCGCAGCGCGTAGACCATCGGCAGGGTGTGCACGCCCTCGCGCACGTCGGTGCCGGGCAGCTTGCCGGACTCGTGGGAGTCGCTGTCGATGTCGATGATGTCGTCGGAGATCTGGAACGCGGTGCCCACGATGCCGCCGAGGCGGCTCAGCCGCTCCACCTGATCGGGGTCGGCGCCGGAGAACATCGCCCCGAACCGGCCCGCCGCGGCGATCAGGCAGGCGGTCTTCTCGTACACCACCTTCAGGTAGTGCTCGATCGGGTCGGATCCCTCGACGAACCCGCGGGTCTCACGCATCTGGCCCGTCACCAGTTGGGCGAACGTCTCGGCGATCAGCCGCACCGCCTCCGGGCCCAGCCGCGACACCAACCGGGATGCCGTCGCGAACAGGTAGTCGCCGGCCAGGATCGCCACGTTGTTGCCCCAGCGCACGTTGGCGGTGGGGGTGCCGCGGCGAACTTCCGCCTGGTCCATCACGTCGTCGTGGTACAGCGTGGCCAGGTGCACCAGCTCGATGACGGCGCCGGCGATGGTCACGTCCGCGCTGTCCGGGTTGGGCCCGATCTGCGCCGACAACACGGTGAACAGCGGCCGGAACCGCTTGCCGCCGGCCTTGAACAGGTGGGTCAGCGACTCGGTCATGATGTCGTCGGCGCTGCGCAGTTCGGTGTCCATGAGCTGCTCGATCCGTCCGACGCCGTCGCGCACGGTCGCCGCGAAAGCCGGGTCGCCGAAGTCAACGCCCGCCACCACCGTCGCCGGAGTACTCACGGGACCAAACATACTGGTGTGCATGAAGACGGGAGCGACCCGAGCCCTCGAGGCCCAAGTGGTGGTCGTGGGCGCCGGACCCGCCGGTTCGGCGGCGGCGGCCTGGGCCGCCCGCGCGGGCTATGAGGTGCTGGTCGTCGACTCGGCGAGCTTTCCCCGCGACAAGGCCTGCGGCGACGGGCTGACTCCCCGCGCGGTCGCCGAGCTGGAGCGCCTGGGGCTGCGGGACTGGCTGGACACCCGCATCCGGCATCGGGGGCTGCGGATGAGCGGGTTCGGCGGCGAGGTGGAGGTCGACTGGCCGGGCCCCTCGTTCCCGTCCACCGGCAGCGCGGTGGCCCGCCTCGAGCTGGACGACCGGATTCGCAAGGTCGCCGAAGATTCCGGGGCGCGGATGTTGCTGGGGACCAAGGCTGTTGCCGCACAACAGGATTCGTCGGGCCGGGTGACGTCGGTGACGTTGGCCGACGGCACCGAGGTGAGCTGCGCCCAGCTGATCGTGGCCGACGGGGCCCGGTCGACGCTGGGCCGCAAGCTGGGCCGGCGCTGGCACCAGGAAACGGTGTACGGCGTCGCCGCCCGCGGCTATCTGGCCACCGCGCGCGCCGACGACCCCTGGCTGACGTCGCATCTGGAGCTGCGCGGACCCGAGGGGGCCGTGTTGCCGGGGTATGGCTGGATCTTCCCGCTCGGCAACGGCGAGGTGAACATCGGCGTCGGGGCGTTGTCGACGTCCAAGCGGCCCGCCGATTTGGCGCTGCGGCCGTTGATCGACTACTACACCGACCTGCGCCGCGACGAGTGGGGATTCTCCGGCCGGCCCCGCGCGGTGGCCTCGGCGCTGCTGCCGATGGGCGGCGCGGTGTCGGGGGTGGCCGGTGCCAACTGGATGCTCATCGGTGACGCCGCGGCCTGCGTCAACCCGCTCAATGGCGAAGGCATCGACTACGGGCTCGAGACCGGGCGGCTGGCGGCGGCGCTGCTGGACCACCCCGACCTGTCGCAGGTGTGGCCGTCGCTGTTGCAGGAGCACTACGGTCGGGGCTTCTCGGTCGCCCGGCGGCTGGCGTTGCTGCTGACTTTTCAGCGGTTCTTGCCGTCGACCGGACCGATCGCCATGCGCTCGACGGCGCTGATGACCATCGCCGTGCGGGTGATGGCCAACCTGGTCACCGACGACGACGCGGACTGGGTGGCCCGCGCCTGGCGCGGCGGCGGGCGGCTGTCGCGGCTGCTCGACCGCCGCACGCCGTTCAGCTGACCGAGCGTGCGTATCACCGCTGGTCGGCGGGCCGGCCGCGGTCCCACGGGGCCGGCGATCGTCGATCTACTTTCGTCCGCGCACCCGCGGCGAGGCGTGTATAGTCCAGCTAATGAAGGGAACGAGGCTGGCTACTATCGGAGCCGCTGCCGCCGCCGCTGCTGCTGCTATCGCGCTGGCCGGGCCGGCGCAGCTTTCCGCGCCCGCGCAGGCCGACCCGCCACCGACGGCGCCATACCCGACGCCGCGCACCCCGTCGCCCCCGAGCGACTACGACGCCCCATTCAAGAACACCGTCAACGGCTTCGGCATCTACCAGCCGCAGGACCAGCTGGCGTGGCTGGGCAAGATCACCTGCGAGCGGATCGGTAGGGGCGTGGACGGCGACGCGTACAAGTCGGCCACCTTCATCCAGCGCAACCTGCCGCGCGGCACCACTCAGGGCCAGGCGTTCCAGTTCCTCGGCGCGGCGGTGGACCATTACTGCCCCGACAAGGTCGGCTTCGTGCAGGCCGCCGGCAATCACTAAAGCTTTCTCAGCGCAACGGTTTGTACCCGGCGTGTAAGGCGACGATGCCGCCGGTCAGGTTGCGCCAGCGCACCCCCGACCAACCGGTCCGGGTGATCTGCTGCGCTAACCCCGCCTGATCGGGCCACGCCCGAATCGATTCCGCGAGGTACACGTACGCGTCGGGGTTGCTGGACACCGCCCGGGCGACCCGCGGCAGCGCCCGCATCAAGTACTCCTTGTACACGGTGGCGAACAGCGTGTTGGTGGGCGTGGAGAACTCGCACACCACCAGCCGGCCACCCGGCCGCGTGACGCGGGCCATCTCGCTCAGCGCGGCCTGGGTGTCGACGACGTTGCGCAGCCCGAAACTGATTGTCACGGCGTCGAATACGTCGTCACCGAACGGCAGCCTGGTGGCGTCGCCGGCGACCTTGGGAACGTTGCGCGCGGCACCGGCCGCCAGCATGCCGACCGAGAAATCGGCGGCCACGCACCACGCCCCGGATTTCCTCAGTTCCACGGTGGACACCGCGGTGCCCGCGGCGAGGTCCAGCACCTTCTGGCCGGCACCGATGGCCAGCGCCGACCGGGTCGCCTTGCGCCAGTACCGGTCCTGACCCATCGACAGCACGGTGTTGGTCAGGTCGTAGCGGCGGGCGACGCCGTCGAACATGGACGCGACGTCCCGGGGATCCTTGTCCAGCTCCGCGCGACTCACCAGGCAAACGCTACCTGTTCGGGGAATGAGGTGGCGCGGTCGGCGTTGTATGGGGGCGTGACGGAAAAAGTTTGGTTTATCACCGGGACATCGCGAGGTTTTGGACGGGCGTGGACGATCGCGGCGCTGGAGCGCGGCGACAAGGTCGCGGCCACGGCGCGCAACATCGCCACGCTGGACGACCTCGTGGGCAAGTACGGCGACGCGCTGCTGCCGATCCGACTGGACGTGACCGACCGGGCGGCCGACTTCGCGGCGGTCAAGGAAGCGCACGACCACTTCGGCCGGCTCGACATCGTGGTGAACAATGCCGGCTACGGCCAATTCGGGTTCGTCGAGGAACTCTCCGAGCGGGACGCACGCGATCAGATCGAGACCAATGTCTTTGGGGCACTGTGGATCACCCAGGCCGCGCTGCCGTACCTGCGAGAGCAGGGCAGCGGCCACATCATCCAAGTGTCCTCGATCGGGGGCATCACCGCGTTCCCGTTGGTCGGCATCTACCACGCGTCGAAGTGGGCGCTGGAGGGCTTCTCGCAGGCGCTGGCCCAGGAGGTCGCCCCGTTCGGGGTGCACGTCACGCTGATCGAGCCGGGCGGTTTCGACACCGACTGGGCCGGCGACTCGGCCAAGCACGCCGATCCGCTGCCGGCCTACGACGACGTTCGCGCCGCCGTGCAGGCCGAGCGCAGCCGCCGGTGGGCCAGCCCGGGTGACCCGTCGGCGTCCGCGGCCGCCTTGCTCAAGGTGGTCGACGCCGAAAAGCCGCCGCTGCGAGTGTTTTTCGGCGCTTCCCCGCTGGAAACCGCCAAGGCCGACTACGAGAGCCGGCTGCGCAACTGGGAGGAATGGCAGCCCGTCGCGGAGCTCGCGCAGGGCTGATCGGCCGTCGATTCGTGTCGTAACGGCCTGTCCAGGTCGGCTCGCCTGCTCGATTTGGTCCTCGATTGCGGACAACTAGCACGCGAGAAGAGAGTTGCGGCGAACCCGAAAACGGGTAAGCGCTGTGGTACCACCTGGAACGGAATCGAGGGACACGTTATGAGCGGCGCGGATAAGGCCCGAAACAAGGTGCGGCTGATCACGGGCAAGCTCAAGGCGGCAACCGGCCGCGCCACCAACGATCCGACGTTGGCAGCTGAGGGCAGAGCGGACCAGCGGGCGGCCCATTTGAGGGATGCCGGTGAAAAGGTCAAAGACGCATTCCGGCCTCGTCGGCGCCGACAGGTCTAGCCGCAAGCAAACCGCCGCGGGCGATACTCGGCAGCAATGGAGTAGTCGATTACTCACCCCGCCACCACGCAGCGGACAGATAATTGTGAACGTCTGCGAGGAAAGGCGGTCCGATGTCCGCACCCCAGTTCCCGCCCGTGGAAAGCTGCGACGTTTGCATCGTCGGAGCCGGCATCGCCGGGTTGAACGCCCTGTTCGCGGCCAGCCGATACCTGTCCCGCGAGCAAAAGGTGATCCTCATCGACCGGCGGCCACGCGTCGGGGGCATGTGGGTCGACGTCTACCCCTACGTCCGCCTGCACCAACCGCACCCGATGTTCACGGCGGGCAACATCGCGTGGACGCTCGGCAAGGACCGCAGCTACCTGGCGACCAAGGGCGAGGTGCTCGACCATTTCGAACACTGCGTCGAGGTCATACGGCAGCGAGTGCAGGTCGACGAGTACTTCGGCTGGACTTTGGGGTCCGAGGTAGAGCAGAACGGAATCGTCCGGGCCACCTGTAGCGCCGCCGACGGCCGCAGGCTCGTGGTCGAGGCCAAGCGGTTGATCAAGGCGTATGGCCTGGGGATCACGCCGAACGAACCGCTCGAGATCTCCAGCGCGCGCGTCCATTCGGTGTCGCCCGACTACTGCGACGTCCGGACGGGCGACATCCGGCAAAGCGATGCACCGGTGTGGATCATCGGCGGCGGAAAAACCGCGATGGACACCGCACACGCACTGATCACGACCTACCCCGGTCGACAGATCAACATGGTCGCCGGCCGCGGAACGTTCTTCTCGTGCCGAGACACCCTGTTGCCGAGCGGCGCCCGCCGCTGGTGGACGGGCACACCGCCGAGCGCCGTCGCGACCCAGCTGAGTCGTCGGTACGACGGCACGAACGAATCGGAAGTCCAAGACTGGTACCGCGCCACCCATGGCACGTTCCTGACCCCACAGTCGGACAACTTCGTGTTGGGCGTCTTGTCGCAGGCCGAGAACCGCACGATCTCCGCCGGCCTGAACGATCTTGTCATGGATTATTTCGAGGATGCGGTCGACCGCAATGGCAGCACCGATCTGGTGTTGCGGAGCGGATCGACGAAGACGATCGAACCGGGCAGCTGGATCGTCAACTGCACGGGCTACGTCAAATTCCCCGACGAATATCCATACGAGCCCTACGTATCACCCAGTGGCGCAGTGGTTTCCATCAACGTGCGGTCGGCCACGCTGCACTTGCCCGCGTTCATGGGGTATTTCCTGGGCCACCTGATGTTCTTGGGCAAGCTCGGAGAGATCCCGCTCTACGAAATCGACTGGATGCATCTGCGGCAGAAGGCGCCGCTGGCGTTCCCGTACGTGCTCTTCGCACTCGTCGGCCACAACCTCAGCCTCATCTACGACAACGTGCCCAGCCGCGTGTTCGCCGAGAACGGCCTCGATTTCGACAAGTGGTATCCGCTGGCGCGCCGCCTGCCAGCTGTGGCGCGGTTCATGCTCACGCACCGCCGCGAACGGGAGCGCCAGCGCCGCGTCCTCGACACGGTCCGGGAGCGGTTCGAAATCCGTTGCGGCCCATTGAGTCCGCAACGCGTGTCCGGCGCGACAAGGTAGTACCCCGTCATGGCAGCATCTCGGCCCAGCCGATATGCCCTTCGTAGCCGACTGTTTTGGCCATATCGCGATACTCATCCCGAAATCGCGTGTAAGCAAAGGCGTCACCCTGGGCGCGGGCCAGCAGCGCCCGCATCCGCGACGTCCAGATGTCACGCATCGCCAAACCCTCATCGGCCGGAGCGGTCGCCAACCGGTCGATCGCGACCTCGGCTTCAGCCACATCATGGTCGGTCGCGCGAGCCAGCAGCGTCTCCACCAGAACCGCCGTGGCCGGAATGCCCCACAGCAGAAGGCGTTCGCAACGAAATAGATGGTCGACGGCGGCGCGAATCGCCGGTAGGCAAGCGTCGTGATCTCCCTGCCTCGCCGACTCACGGGCCGCGTAGACCTCGACAATCGGCAAATCGCTCAGATTGTGTCCTTGGCCCGAGAACACTTCCCCGATCTCAACCAACACCTGCCGGCCCCGACTGCGCTCGTCATGGCTGTCGCGGTGCACCAGCGCAACGCCCAGCGTCGCCTTGATGAATCCCACCACCACGTCATCGCTGGATCGCTCGGCGACTCGTAGCGCGTTCTTGATCTCGTGCAGCGCAACGTCATCGGGCCTGCGCACGCCGAACGGTATTCCCAGCAGATAGATGTAGCCGACCACCCCGGCGTAGGACGCGGCGTCAGCGCGGCGGGCCATAGCCAAGCCGTGGCGCAGGTCTGCTGACCATCCGCGACGACCCAGCGAATATCGCGCCATACCCCGCGACACAAAGGCGAGCGCCAACGGGCATCCCACTAGGAAGTTGCCTTTGGATGGATCACCGTCGGCCAGGTCGATAGTGGCTTGTGACCATTGCAGCACGTCACACCATTCGGCGTTTTCGATCTTGCCGTAGATCACCGGGAAGGACAGACCCACCGTCAGGTTCGGGTCTGCGACCGACTCAGCCAGGGCCCAGGCAGCCGAGGCCAGCTGCGACGCCTCGCGCACCCGATCCTGATGCGCGTAGCCAACCACCATCCCCGCCGTTGCGATCCCAAGTGACGCCTTATCTCCCGCGGCGCTGCACAACTCCCGCAATTCATCGAAGCGGTCACCGGCAAGGCTGGCGTGGACTCGCCAGCCCGTCCCGCACAACATGGTGCGCGGCGCTATGCGCATGGCCGGCCGGCGCGGGTGATCGGCGGGCAGAGCGTCGGCGATGTCTGCCGCGCGCCCCCAGCTCGCTCGCGCGGCGCTGATGTCCCGGTTGGTCGCCCAGGTGGCGGCGCGCAGGTGCCAGTCGTAGGCGGCGGGCAGATCACCGGCGGCCTGCACATGTTCGGCAATCAACGCGGCGTTTTCGTCCCCCGATTGCGGATCGCGGGCTTCGATTGCGGCGGCCACCCGCCGATGCAGCTCCGAGCGATCCGATCTGAGTTGTGCGCCATAGGCCACCGAGTGAATGAGCGGATGGTGGAACACATACTCCGGGCGCCGAGTGAGGCCGACGACATCGATGAGCTGGGCCGCCAGCAGTTCGTCGATCTCGGGCTCAACATCCAACGCGGTGAGTAGGTCCAGCCCGAACCGCGAGCCGATGACCGCCGCCGCGCCTAGCGTGCGCTTGGCTTTCGGATAGAGGCGGTCGATGCGCGCGGCGATGGTCGCCTGCAATGTGGCCGGCACGCTCACTTCGCCGACCTCCGTTGCCGACGTGTAAGCACCGGGCTCGCCTCGTAGCACACCGCGATCGGCCAGTTCACGCACCAACTCTTCGGCGAAGAATGGATTACCGGCGGCGCGCTCGGCGACTCTGCGACCCAGGGCACCGACCGACGGGTCCGGCCCGAGCAGATGTGTGACCAGTGCTGCCGTTTCTGAAATACTCAGCGGTGCAAGGGCTATGGCGCGCGCATCGGACACCCGGGTCAACGCACCCCGGTACTCCGGCCGGTGGGTGACCAACACCAGCGTGGGCGTTCGCGGGACCACCTCGAGGAAATCGGTCAGCATCGACTCGCTGATCTCGTCGATCCAGTGGGCGTCCTCGACGACAAAGACCGCCGGGCGCTGGCGGGCCAGTCTGGCGGCGTGCACCAACGCGGTCAACCGCCTGCGACGCGCATTGGGATCAACCGCGGGCACGGCGGTGGTCGGGTCGGCGATGCCCAGCAGGTCGTCGAGCAGCAGCACGTCCTCGGGATCTGCGTCCGGAAATCGGTCCCGTACTCGCGCGCGGGCCGCCTGTCCCCCAAGACCTTCGATGCCCGTGACCGCCCGCAGCAGCCGCGCCACGGCATGGAATGGGACCTGGCTGGTGTGTGACTCACAACAGGCGGTCAACACCTCCGCACCCCGAACCGCTGCCATCGCGGCCACCTCGCGCGCCAGGCGGCTCTTGCCGATGCCGGGTTCGCCCACCACCACAACCACAGCGCCGTGACCGGCGAGGGCGCGCTCCAACAAGCCCTCCACGGCGGACATCTCCCACCGACGACCAACCAGATTCGAGTCGGCGCGACCGGCGGCGCGGTGCCGGTCTCCGATGCCCAGTAACCGGTGGGCGGTGACTGGTTCGTTGACGCCCTTGATGCGGACCAACGCCGGTTCGCTTAGCGCCGCCGCCTCGTCAACCAGTCGCGCGGTGGAGACGCTGAGCATCACCCCGCCCGGCGGTGCGACCGATTCCATCCGCTGGGCCAGGCCCACCTGATCACCCATCGCGGTGTAGCCGAAGGATCCAGAACCGAGCTCACCGGCGATCACCTGACCGGAGTTCAGCCCCACCCGCACGAGCAACGTCGCACCGTCTCGGCCCTGCACCTCGTTGCCCAGCGCCTTGGCTTCTTCCTGAATGCTCAGCGCCGCGAGGCATGCGCGCAGGGCGTGGTCCTCCATTGCCGCCGGCGCGCCGAACACCGCCATGATGCCGTCGCCGGTGAACTTGTCCACCGTGCCGCCGTACCGCCGGACGACGGCCGCGCAGCGGTTGGCCAGGTCGACCATGATCTCGCGCAGCCGCTCCGTCCCGACGGTTGCGGCGATGTCCATCGAGCGGACCACGTCGGCAAACAGGACCGTGACCTGCTTGTATTCGGCGCGGGTAGCACCGTCGCGTACCCGTGCGCCGCAGTGATGACAAAACCGGGCGTTATCAAGAGTTTCGGTGCCACATGTCCGGCACGCTGCTATGGCCGTCATCCGCCCCTCCGCTGATCCGGCCCCCACGTCTGCAGTGGTTCTCCGAAAGGATAGGCCGCTGAACACCCCGCTTGGGAGTGTTGATTCCAGGCCGGCAAGACAGGGCAAGACAGGTAGTCGGCTACGCATGTGCCGCGCGGGGGTGCGGCCGAGACTCGGTATGGAAGCACATCGCCGACGACTGAGGCCTCACCATGACCACCACGATTGACCCGCCGGTTTGCCCCAATGTCTTCGATGCCGGCCTGCCGGCGATCGATTATGAGCTCTGCGGAAGCCTCGAGGAGGCCCACGCGATCATCAGCGAGGCGCGCCGCCGGGCGCCGATCGCCATCGGCCCGCACGGGCCGGAGTTCCTGACCTATGAACTGGTGCGCACCGTGCTGCGCGACCCGCGGTTCCGTATACCGCAAGGCATGTTCCTTGCCTCCCAAGGGATTACCAGCGGACCGCTGTGGGACCGCGTCGCGACGAACCTGATCAGTCTCGACGGGCCCGAGCACCACCGGCTACGCCGACTGGTCTCCCATGCCTTCACGCCGCGAGCCACCGCGCGGCTGGGCACGACCATCGTCGAGGTGATCAACCAACTCGTTGACCGCCACACCGCGACCGGGCGCTGCGAGGTGGTCGCCGACATCGCTCGCCAGTATCCGATCCCGATCATCTGCGCGCTGTTGGGCGCCCCGGCCGAGGATTGGAGGCTGTTCTCGGAATGGACCGACGACATCTTCAAGGCCTTCAGCTGGGAGGTCGCCGGCCACCAAGAGACGATCTTGGCGGCCTGGGACGAACTCGACGCCTACATCGACGGCATGGTCGCCCAGCGCCGCGACCGGCTGACCGACGACCTGATCTCCGAACTGATCCGGGCCGAGGACGACGGGGACCGCCTCAGCATCGACGAGCTGCGGATGCTGGCGGCGGGCCTGCTGGTGGCCGGCACCGACACCACCCGCAACCAGCTGGCCGCCTCGGTGCAGGTGCTGTGCGACCACCCCGACCAGTGGACGATGCTGGCCGAGCATCCCGAGCTGGCGGCCAACGCGGTCGAGGAGACGATGCGGCATTCGCCGATCGCGGGCGCCACCCTGCGCACCGCCCTCGAGGACGTCGAGATTGCGGGGTTCACGATCCCGGCCGGCACGCTGGTGATCGCCAACACCGCTGCGGCCAACCGTGACCCCGCCGCCTACGACGACCCCGACCGGCTGGACATCACCCGCGCGGCGGCGGCGCCGATGCAGACGTTCGGCGCCGGCATGCACTACTGCCTGGGTGCCAATCTGGCTCGGCTCGAGCTCGCCGAGGCCCTGACGGTGATGGCACAACGCATGCCCAACGCTCACCGCACCGGCCCTGCCCCATGGAAGCCGCTCACCGGACTGAGCGGACCACTCACGCTCCCAATCGAATTCGGCCCGGTTGGGTGAACGGGGCCCTAGCTCATTCGCCTTGGGCGTGACGCGTCGCGCTCAGTTGTCGCCGGGCAAACGGCGAGAGCACCGCCTCGTAGTGGCCGAGCAGCTCGTCGCAGATGACCGGCCAGCTGCGCCCGACCACGCTGCGCCGGGCGGCCAGCGCGTAGCGCGGCCGTTCGGCGATCAGGTGTGCGACCGCGTCGGACAGCCGGGGTTCGAACTCGTTGACGGCCAACAACAGACCGGTACGCCACGGGGTGACGAGGTCACGTGGGCCGCCGGCGTCGGGGGCGATCACCGGCAGCCCCGACGCCAGCGCTTCTTGCACGACCTGACAAAACGTCTCGTGCTCACCGGGATGCACGAACACGTCCATGCTGGCGTACGCCGCGGCGAGTTCGTCGCCGTAGAGCGCGCCCGTGAAAATCGCTGCCGGCATTGCCGATTGCAGCTTGGCGCGGTCGACGCCGTCACCCACGATGACGAGCTGAACCGCGTCGCTGGCGGCCAGGCCGGCCAGGCGCTCGACGTGCTTCTCGGGCGCGAGCCGGCCCACAAAACCGACGATGGGCTTGCCCAACGGCGACCACTGCCGCCGGAGCGCCTCGCTGCGCGCCGACGGCGCGAACCGCAGCACGTCGACACCGCGCGCCCACCGGTGCACGCGCGGAAAGCGGTGCGCGACAAGAGCTTCCATCGTGACGCTGGACGGTGCCAGGGTACGGTCGGCGAGCCCGTGCAGGTGACGGAACCAGGCCCAGGCGGCCCGCGCCGTCATCGGGATGCCGTAGCTCGCCGCGAAGCCCGGGACGTCGGTCTGATACACCGCCACCGTCGGCACCCCCAACCACCGCGCCGCGCGCAGCCCGCCGTAGCCCAACAGCGCCGGCGAGGCCAGGTGCACCACATGGGGATCAAATCCACGCAACACCTTCACCAGCCGGGGGGTGGGCACCCCGAGCGGCAGGCTGGTCACCTTCGGGAACATCCGCGACGGCACCCGGTGCACGCGAATGCCGTCGTAGATGCGGTCCGCCCGAGGCTGGCCCGGGGGCGTGTCGGGGGCGATGACGAGGGCTTCGTGACCCGTCCGGCGCAGATGCTCGAGCACCCGGATCACCGAGTTGCTGACACCGTTGACTTCGGGGAGGAAGGATTCCGCGACGATGGCAACGCGCACATCACTACCGTGTCAGCATCGACTGTCGACAAGGTTTCCTGCTGGCATACGTCACGCGAAATCTGCAGGTCGGGCACCGTCTGCGGCCGAGCTCGGCGGTCCGTCTCGGGGCGCGTCGCGGCGGTCCAGCCACTTGTCCAGCAGCGCCAGCACGATCAGGATCGCCGCCGCGCCCAGCCAGCCCACCACCGCGATCGAGCCGGCCGGGATGATCGCCAACCCGGCGTTGCGGTGTTGCACGCGAACCAGGTTCGGATCGTTCTTGTTGTACTCGACGTAAATCCGCATCCCGGTGGCCAGATGGGACGGATAGAGCACACCGAGCTCGGGACGATAGGTGACCCGTTCGGGGGTGACGAATTCGATGGTGGAGCGGCGCGGCCCGGCGCTGAGCACCTCGGCCTGCGCGACGCCCATGTTGTGGGTGATCGCGATGTCGTCGCGCCAGGCGCCGGCCACCAGCAACAGCGACTGCAAGGTGACCAGGCCGATGACGATCAGCACCGCAATCCGGGCCCACCGCAACACGATCCGAACGCGAGTTTTCGGCGGCGCGTCACTGCGACCATGAATCAGTATGTGCAGCAGCACCTTTGGCGATATTGCCATCTAGGCGCGCCTCACAGCGCGGCCTTGATGGCGGCGTGCAGTTGGCGCAGCGACGACCGGTCGGCCTTGACCTCCAGCACCCGCATCCCGGCCCCGGGTTCGTCGAGGGCCGCCGCCAGTTCGCCGACCTCGATCTGGCGGCTCTCGACGTGGTAGGCGCGGCACAGCGCGCCCACGTCGACGTCGTGCGGGGTGCCGAAAACCCGTGACGACACGTCGGAGAACCGCGGGTCGCCCTGCTCGAGCAGTTCGAAGATGCCGCCGCCGTTGTCGTTGGAGACCACGATCGTCAGCCGGCGCGGCGTGGGCTCGGTGGGCCCGATCAGCAACCCGGAGCTGTCGTGCACGAAGGTCAGGTCGCCGATCAGCGCGACCGTGCGTGCCGGGGTGTCCGGCCCGCCGTGGCGTTCGTGGGCGAGGGCCGCGCCGATCGCGGTCGATACCGTGCCGTCGATGCCGGCGACGCCGCGGTTGGACCGCACCCGGATGCCGTGGGTGTCCAGGCCGACCAGCGCGGCGTCGCGGACCGGGTTGGACGCCCCGAGCACCAGTTGGTCGCCGGGCACCAGCGCGTCGGC